>JBIHZU010000081.1:0-6940 GCA_044240285.1 Candidatus Nanopelagicales bacterium
CCACGCTGCTCGTTGCTCATGCCGCACCCTCCGCTGCGTCAGTGTCAAGCGGGGTGATGCCCAGCTCGCGCTCACGCATGATCGTGTAGAGCCGCGCGATGTCCTTGCGGACCGCGCGCAGACGTCCGTGGTTCTCGAGCTGACCGGTCGCGCCCTGGAAGCGGAGGTTGAAAAGCTCCTCCTTGCACTCCTTCAGACGCTCCACCAGCGACTCGTCGTCGAGGTTGCGCAACTGCGTTGCTGAGGTACCCGCGGCCATCAGTCCTCCACCGATTCCTCGCGCCGCACGATGCGGCACTTCATGGGCAGCTTGTGCATCGCACGCTGCAGGGCCTCCAGCGCCGTTTTTTCGTTCGGGTATGACAACTCGAACATGACACGGCCTGGCTTTACGTTGGCGACCCACCACTCCGGGGAACCCTTGCCGGAACCCATGCGGGTCTCAGCAGGCTTCTTGGTGAGCGGACGGTCGGGGTAGATGTTGATCCACACCTTGCCGCCACGCTTAATGTGACGAGTCATTGCGATACGAGCCGACTCAATCTGTCGGTTCGTGACATATGCGGGTTCAAGCGCCTGCAGCCCGTAGGTGCCAAAAGTCACCTTCGTGCCACCCTTTGCAGCGCCGCTGCGATTGGGGTGGTGCTGCTTGCGGTGCTTCACCTTGCGTGGAATCAGCATCAGTTATGCCTCGCTTCCGACAGCATCTTCGGACACCGCGACAGGCGCGCCATCTGCACCGGCCATCGGACGACGGCCACGCTCCGGCGCGCGACGAGGCGCACCAAGACGTGCTGCAGCAGCGGCTGCCTCGCGCTCAGACCGGGTACCAAGAGCCTCGCCCTTGTAGATCCAGACCTTCACGCCGATGCGACCGAAAGTGGTGCGGGCCTCGTAGAAGCCATAGTCAATGTCTGCGCGAAGCGTATGCAAAGGCACGCGTCCTTCACGATAGAACTCCCGGCGACTCATCTCAGCGCCGCCGAGACGACCGGAGACCTGCACGCGGATGCCCTTAGCGCCACCCTTCATCGCACTCTGCATTGACTTGCGCATCGCACGACGGAAGGAAACTCGGCTCGAGAGCTGCTCAGCAACACCCTGAGCGACGAGTTGCGCGTCGATCTCGGCGTTCTTGACCTCGAGGATGTTCAGCTGCACCTGCTTGCCAGTGAGCTTCTCAAGATCGCCACGGATGCGGTCGGCCTCTTGGCCGCGGCGTCCGATGACGATGCCAGGACGGGCAGTGTGAATGTCGACGCGTACACGATCACGCGTGCGCTCGATCTCCACCTTGCTGATGCCAGCGCGCTCCATGCCCTTGGAGAGCAGGCGGCGGACCGCCACGTCCTCTTCGACATAGTCGCGGTACCGCTGACCCGTCTTCGAGCTGTCAGCAAACCAACGCGACGTGAAGTCGGTGGTAATGCCCAGACGAAAACCGTGTGGATTGACCTTCTGACCCATGCTCAGATCACCTCTTCTTCCCGGCCGCTGTCGTTTCCGAGCGAGACTCGAGAACAACGGTGATGTGGCTGGTGCGCTTGCGGATTCGGAATGCGCGCCCCTGTGCTCGGGGACGGAACCGCTTCATAGTCGGACCCTCGTCGACGAACGCCTCACTGACGAACAGTGACTGGGGATCGAGATTGTGGTTATTGGTCGCGTTGGCGATGGCGCTATCGAGCACCTTGCCAACGGGCTCGCTCGCAGCCTGCGGCGCGAACCGCAACACTGCCTGAGCGTCAGACGCCGGCAACCCACGAATGAGGTCCACCACACGGCGGGCCTTCATGGGCGTGACGCGCACGAATCGCGCCTGAGCCCTGGCTTCCATTGATACCCCTTGCTTAGTCGTTTGTCTGTCGAGAGAGCGATGCGCTACTTGCGCTTCGCCTTCCGGTCATCCTTGACGTGACCTTTGAAGGTCCGCGTCGGTGCGAACTCGCCGAGCTTGTGGCCGACCATGTTCTCGGTCACGAAGACCGGGACATGCTTGCGGCCGTCATGCACGGCGATGGTGTGGCCGAGCATCGCCGGAATGATCATGGAACGACGCGACCACGTCTTTATGACGTTGTGCGTTTCCTTCTCATTCTGGTCATCGACCTTCTTGAGCAGGTGACCGTCAACAAACGGACCCTTCTTAAGACTACGAGGCATGCTCTACTTCCCTCAGCGCTTCTTGCCGGTCTTGCGGCGGCGGACGATGAACTTATCGCTGGCCTTGTTGGCCTTGCGGGTACGGCCCTCTGGCTTGCCATTCGGGTTGACCGGATGACGACCACCGGAGGTCTTGCCTTCGCCACCACCATGCGGATGGTCGACCGGGTTCATGGCCACGCCACGGACCGTCGGACGACGACCCTTCCAGCGCATACGTCCGGCCTTACCCCAGTTGATATTGGACTGCTCTGCGTTGCCCACTTCGCCGACGGTCGCGCGAGCGCGCACATCGACGTTGCGGATTTCGCCACTTGGCATACGCAACTGCGCGTAGGGACCGTCTTTGGCCACGAGCTGCACACTCGAGCCAGCTGAACGAGCGATCTTCGCGCCGCCACCGGGACGCAGCTCCACAGCGTGGATGACTGTACCGACGGGGATGTTGCGCAGCGGAAGATTGTTGCCCGGCTTGATATCGGCCGCAGGGCCAGTCTCAATGCGGTCGCCCTGGCGCAGTTTGGCCGGGGCGATGATGTAGCGCTTCTCGCCATCCGCGAAATGCAGCAATGCAATGCGCGCGGTGCGGTTGGGGTCGTACTCGATGTGAGCGACCTTGGCGGGCACGCCATCCTTGTCTGCGCGACGGAAATCAATCATGCGATAGGCGCGCTTGTGTCCGCCACCTTGGTGACGTGCCGTCACACGACCGGCGTTGTTACGGCCGCCCTTGCTGATGAGCGGCTTCACCAGTGACTTCTCCGGTGTGGACCGCGTGAGCTCGACAAAGTCGGCCACGCTGGAGCCACGACGGCCCGGCGTTGTCGGCTTGTACTTACGGATACCCATGGTCTACTTCCTCATTCCTGCGCCGGTCAGCTGACCGGGCCTCCGAAGATGTCGATGCGATCGCCCTGAACAACCGAGACGATGGCGCGCTTGGTGGCATTGCGACGCCCGAAGCCAGCACGAGTGCGGATGCGCTTGCCCTCACGGTTCATGGTGTTGACCGAAAGAACACGAACGCCAAACACCTGCTCGACGGCGATCTTGATCTGCGTCTTGTTCGCGCTCGGCGACACCAAGAAGGTGTACTTGTTCTCGTCGAGGAGCCCGTAGCTCTTCTCGGAGATGACCGGAGCGATCAGGATGTCGCGGGGATCGGCGATTCTCATGCGCCTGCCTCACTCTCAGTGGCAATAGCCTTTGCGCCGCGACCCTTGGCTGGGCCAGAGGTGAACGAGTCGAACGCCTCCTGCGTGAACACCACGTCGTCAGCGACGAGCACGTCATAGGTGTTGAGCTGGCCGGTCGTCACCACGTGAACCGACGCGATATTGCGCAGGCTCAACTGTGCGATGACGTCTTCGTATTCGACAACAACCAGCAACTTGGGACGGGTGCTCAGTGTTGCAAGCAGCGCGAGCACTGCCTTAGTCGATGGCGTCTCACCAGTCACCAACTCCGAAACGATGTGAACGCGACCGTCACGGGCGCGATCCGACAGTGCACCGCGAAGTGCCGCTGCCTTCATCTTCTTGGGGGTGCGCTGGTCGTAACTGCGCGGAGTCGGGCCATGGACCACGCCACCACCGACGAACTGCGGCGCACGCGTCGAACCCTGACGGGCACGGCCAGTGCCCTTCTGCTTGTACGGCTTGCGGCCACCACCACGGACTTCTCCGCGCGACTTGGTGTCATGGGTGCCCTGGCGAGCCGCCGCAAGCTGCGCGACAACAACCTGATGCATCAACGGGATGTTGACCTGAACGTCAAAGATCTCTGCAGGCAGTTCGACTTTGCCGACTGCCTTGCCCTTGGAGTCAATTACCTCAACAGTGGTCATGCCAACACATCCTTTGAGGTCGTCCGGACGAACACCAGTCCGCCCTTGGGCCCTGGTACGGCGCCCTTGATCAGGATGAGACCGCGCTCGGTGTCCACCGACTGGACCTGAAGGCCCTGAGTCGTCACACGCACCGTACCCATGTGACCGGCCATACGCATGCCCTTGAACACACGACCCGGGGTCGAGCATCCACCGATGGAACCGGGTGAACGATGCTTACGCTGCACACCGTGCGTGGCACGGAGACCATGAAAGCCGTGACGCTTCATCGCGCCAGCAAAGCCCTTGCCTTTCGATGTGCCGACGACGTCGACAAACTGACCGGCCTCGAAGGTGTCGGCACCCACCTGCTGACCGAGGGTGTACTCGGACGCATTCTCGGTACGCACCTCAACGAGATGGCGACGGGGGCTCACACCTGCCTTGGCAAAGTGCCCAGCCTGCGGCTTGTTCACCTTGCGAGGGTCGATGGCACCAAAACCGATTTGCACGGCAGAGTAGCCGTCAATATCAGGAGTGCGCACCTGTGTGACCACGCAGGGGCCAGCCTTGATCACGGTGACGGGAACAACTTTGTTGTTCTCATCCCATACCTGAGTCATGCCGAGCTTCTCGCCCAGCACTCCCTTGACATTCGCGTTCATGGTTTCTTCGATCCCCTACAGCTTGATCTCAATGTCGACACCGGCAGGAAGATCGAGACGCATCAGCGAGTCAACCGTCTTGGGTGTCGGGTCGAGAATGTCGATGAGGCGCTTATGTGTGCGCATCTCGAAGTGCTCCCGGCTGTCCTTGTACTTATGCGGGGAGCGAATAACGCAATAGATGTTCTTCTCCGTCGGCAGCGGCACCGGGCCCGCAACCTTTGCACCAGTACGAATCACCGTGTCGACGATTTTGCGCGCCGAACTGTCGATGACCTCGTGGTCATAGGCCTTGAGCCGGATGCGGATCTTCTGTCCCGCCATGGTGGCTGATGTCCTCACTCTGCGATGTGCTGCTTACGGATGTTGTGTGGGGCGGGTGTTCGCCGCCCCACACGGGGAAGAACTTGTACTACTTGATGATCTTGACCACGCGTCCTGCACCAACGGTGCGGCCACCCTCGCGGATTGCGAAGCGGAGGCCTTCCTCCATGGCGATTGGCTGGATGAGATCAACCAGCATCTCCGTGTTGTCACCGGGCATCACCATCTCCTTGCCCTCAGGCAGCTTGACGATGCCAGTCACGTCCGTGGTACGGAAGTAGAACTGGGGGCGGTAGTTGTCGAAGAACGGCGTGTGACGGCCACCCTCGTCCTTGGACAGGATGTAGACCTGTGCCTCGAACTCGGTGTGCGGCGTGATCGAGCCGGGCTTGCAGAGAACCTGGCCACGCTCAACGTCGTCACGCTTGGTGCCGCGAAGGAGCAGACCGACGTTCTCGCCTGCCCGGCCCTCGTCGAGCAACTTGCGGAACATCTCGACGCCGGTAACGGTCGTCTTGGTTGAGCCGGGACGGATGCCGACGATCTCGATTTCTTCGTTGACCTTGACGATGCCGCGCTCGATACGACCGGTGACAACGGTGCCACGACCAGTGATCGTGAAGACGTCCTCGACGGGCATAAGGAACGGACGGTCAATCTCGCGCTCGGGTGTCGGGATGAAGTTATCGACGGCGGTCATGAGTTCCATGATTGCCTCGCCCCACTTGGCGTCACCGTTGAGAGCCGGGAAGGCAGCAACGCGGACCACGGGGATGTCATCGCCGGGGAACTCGTACGCGGAGAGGAGCTCGCGCACCTCCATCTCGACGAGTTCGAGGAGATCCTCGTCGTCGACCATGTCGCACTTGTTGAGGGCAACAACGATCGACGGCACACCCACCTGGCGAGCAAGGAGCACGTGCTCCTTGGTCTGCGGCATGGGGCCGTCGGTTGCAGCCACGACCAGGATGGCGCCGTCCATCTGCGCAGCACCGGTGATCATGTTCTTGATGTAGTCGGCGTGGCCGGGGCAGTCGACGTGCGCGTAGTGACGCGAGTCGGTCTGGTACTCGACGTGCGCGATCGAAATCGTGATACCGCGCTGACGCTCTTCGGGCGCCTTATCGATCTGATCGAAAGGCGTGAAGGGGTTGAGATCCGGCATCTTGTCGTGCAGGACCTTGGTGATCGCCGCGGTCAGCGTCGTCTTGCCATGGTCGATGTGCCCGATCGTGCCGATGTTTACGTGCGGCTTCGTCCGCTCGAACTTCGCCTTAGCCACTTGAGGCTCCTTCTGGGTCCTATTGGTGCGCCACCCGGCTGTCGCGGATGGGCTGTGCTGGGTGGTTTTTCAGGACAGTCCGGACGTGGTGACACGCCGGGGTGTTGCATAAGAGGTCGTAGTCATCTACTCCCCCTTGGCCTTCGCGATGATCTCAGTGGCCACGTTCGCAGGCACCTGAGCGTAGGAATCGAACTGCATGCTGTAGCTGGCTCGACCCTGCGTACGGCTGCGCAGGTCGCCCACGTAGCCGAACATTTCTGAGAGAGGCACAAGTGCCTTGACCACGCGGCTGCCCGCGCGCTCGTCCATGGCCTGAATCTGGCCACGACGAGAGTTGAGGTCGCCAATCACGTCACCCATGAAGTCCTCAGGGGTCGTGACTTCGACACCCATCAGCGGTTCGAGGATCACTGGAGAGGCCTTGCGGGCCGCTTCCTTGAACGCCATAGAACCGGCGATCTTAAAGGCCATTTCGGAAGAGTCGACATCGTGGTACTGACCGTCAAGAAGAGTGACGCGGACATCGACCATCGGGTAGCCAGCCAGAACGCCGTACTGGAGGGCTTCCTTGCAGCCGGCATCGACGGAGGGGATGTACTCGCGTGGGATGCGACCACCAGTGACCTTGTTCACGAATACGTAGCCGGTCTCTTCACCCTCGCTATTTGGCTCAAG
>JBIHZU010000006.1:0-21685 GCA_044240285.1 Candidatus Nanopelagicales bacterium
CCGGAGAGCAGCGTTCGAACGCGGAAATAATACGGAGTGCCATTTGTCAGACCCGTGACTCGATAGTCAGTCATCGTGGGCGGTAGTGCGGATGTCACAACGGTGAAAGTGGAATTGTTGGATGAATACTCCACCTGATATCCGGCTATTGAGAACCCGGAGGTGAACTCCGGAGCGTCCCAATCGAGGTCCACGATTGTGTCGCCGCCGGTCACCTTCATATTGCGCGGTGCAGATGGTCCTCGTTGGGGCACTGCAACAACTAGGGCGGCAGCTCCATATCCGGCAGTCGAGCGGGCACGGACGCGGAACGTATAGGAAGTGCCATTGACCAGTCCGCTGATCCTCTGCGTCTTCGAATAATCGCCATCTTGCTCAGTGACTACGCTCCACGTTGCTCCGCCATCTGCGGTGTAGTCCACCGCGTAGCCTAGGAGCGACCACACTGATGAACCTGGCGCAGCCCACACAAGAGTGACTGATCCATCGCCAATGGCTGACGCATACAGCGTGCGCGGCGCAGACAAGGTGGCATCGGGGAAGGCGCCCACGTTTGCTGGAGTGCCTAGGACGTCTACCGCACCCGAAGTTCGCACAATGGGCACAACTTGGAACCAGTATTGAGTGCCGTTGGTGAGTCCGGTCACGGTGTAGGAGGTGCCGGTGCCAGCATTCGGCGTCACCACTGCATAACCACTCGGCGAGGTTGCTGCCTGCCGAATCTCGTAGCCCCGGATCAGTTGAGCACCAGTCGTCAGTGGCGCAGTCCAGGTGAGTGACACCGACCCATCGGCCGCAACTGCAGACAGGTCCCGCACCGAGGTAGTGCTGTTTGTCGCTGTCGGATCAGGTGCATTCGTGCGCAGAGTGGACCATTCGCTTGCGCCCAATGCCGAAATTGCGGCGACACGGACGAAGGTGGCTGATGCAGCGGCCACTCCCGCGATTGAGTAGGTCGTGGCGTTGAGCAACCGCGACACATTGCTCCATGTGGAGCCGTCTGCACTGGTCTCCACGCGATAGCCCAAAACAGACAACCCACCGGTGGAGTCTGGTGCGGCCCAAGACAACGCAACCTCTCCCGCTGTTGTCGTTGCAGTGAGTGCAGTCGGTGGTGAAGGCGGTGCTGCTGGCTGGGCGTACGCGCGACTTGTCCCTGAAGCACAGACGGTCGCATTGACCGTGCAGTCGCCAACTACGGAGCTGACTTCTACCAAATATGTGGAGCCATTCACGAGCCCAGTGATGGGATACGAAGTAGTGGACGGGTTAAGCAATTCGGAGGCAGTTGTCCAGGTGGCACCGTTGTTTGCTGAGTAGCGCACCTGGTATCCCGCTAGCGCATTTCCACTCAACTCAGCGGGAGCATTCCAACTTGCTGTGATAGCTGTTGGCGCCGTTGTTAACCGCAGACCAGCTGGCGGCTGTGGTGGTCCGGCAGCCACGACGGTGATGGCGCTAGTGCGGCCAACTCCCACACTCGTAATGGCGGAGACACGGAATTGGTAGCGAGTCCCAAGTTGGAGTCCCGCAACGGTGTAGTTGAGGACCACTCCCATGTTGGACGTCGTCGTCGTCCACGTTGCGCCGCCGTCGAGACTGGTCTCTAACCTGTAGCCAGTGATAGTGCGCCCACCATTGTCGGCGGGCGCAGCCCAGGTGATGTACGCCTGAATTGTCTTGTAGTTCGTGGTCGCATCAGAATCGTCATCCTGCAGAACCACACGCATGTTAAGCGGCGGAGTGGCGAGAGCCTGCGGCACCGCCGCAACCACCGCAGTGGTTCCGGAACCGTTGCCCGTGACCGCGGCGATGCGGATATATCTGAGAGTACCGTTCGGCACGCCGTCAATGACGGCAGTCGTTGAAGTAGAGCGCGTATTCGGCGTGCGCATTGTCCACGACGAGTTGTTCTCTGATGTCTCGATCGAGTAGCCAAGAATTGTCGAACCACCCGCGTCTTGAGGTGCTAACCAGCGCACGGTGATCGATCGGTCGCTACCGGTCGCGGTCAAATTTCGAACCGCTCCCGCTAAACCACTCGGCACAACGGTGATGGTTGCGGGAGTCCCAAGCCCGCGTGCAGTGATCGGCGTGACCCTGAAGACGTGAACGAGCCCGTTAACCAAGCCCTCTGCCCTAAAGACTGTGTAGGTGGTTCGTTCAGACAAGACGCTCCACGTGGCGCTTGAGTCAGTGCTCACTTCAATGCGGTAGCCGCTGACTGCAAAGCCACCATTGTCTGTCGGTGCAGTCCAAGTCAGAGTGGCATAGCGGTCGTAGGGGATGCCTGTAAGTGTGCGCACCGAATCCGCAAGCACGCGAGGGGTCGATTGAACAATTGCCGCAGCCCCAAGCCCCTGGGCGGTCACAGCCCGTACGCGGAACCAATAGCGCGTGCCGTTGTACAAACCAACGCTCGTAAAACTCGTGTTGACGACTCCGGCATCGGTAGTAATCACCGTGTAGTTGACACCGTCTGTCGAACGCGCGATTTCGTAGCCAACGATCGCGGTGCCGCCACTACTACTCGGCGACGTCCACGTGAGCCCCACGGTGGAGTCCGAACCCACCGCCGTGAGTTCGCGCGGCACACTCGCAGTCGTTACAGGGACCGCGATTGCCGTTGCCGCGGCGCTCAGCCCATTATCGTTGCGCAGCGCACGCACACGGAACGTGTATTGCGTTCCGTTGGAAAGTCCGGCTACGACATAGGAAGCAACGTTGCCGACGTTGGCGCTCACCATGCTCCAGGTCGTCCCGCCATTACTTGACATATCAATGCGGTAACCAACGACGGCCGTTCCGTTGAGCTCAGTCGGAGCGCCCCAATTGAGAGTTGCTTGACGGTCCCCGACCACCGTGTACATGGCCGTAGGCGCGCTTGCCAAGGCGAATGGCTGCGCACCGACAACAGATGCCGCTCCGACCCCTGCTGAAGTCACTGCAGAAATGCTGATCCAGTAGAAGGTTCCATTCGTTAGCCCAGAGAGTGTGTAGGACCGCGTCGTGGCATCGGCACTGGCTACGACTGTCGTGAATCCCGTCGTGGCACTGCTGATACTTCGTCTAATCTCGTAGCCGGTTACCGCCGCCCCTCCGTTGCTGGGAGGTGGCTCCCACGTAACGGTGAGGGCGCGATCGGCGTTCGTCACCACAGCATTTAGCGGCGCAGACGCAAGCCCAACAGGCGTAACAGTGGGTGATGACAGTGTCGCGCCGAAGCCGTCGGCGTTGATCGCACTCACACGGAAGGTGTAGGGGTCACCATTTGTGAGACCATTAACCGTATAGGTCAGTACGTTGCCCACATTGCTAGAAATGGTGCTCCAGGTCGACCCTGTGTCGAGACTACGCTCCACTTTGTAGCCCGTGATGGTCTTTCCACCATTGCTAGAGGGCACCGTCCAGGTCAGAACTGCTTGTCCACTCGAAGCAACGGCGTTGAGGGTCGCTGGTGCGGTGGGCACTGCTGCCTGAGCTTGGGGAAGCGTCGCGAACGACGTAAGCACGAGGGCGAGCGAAGCAACCGCGGCAATTACTACTCGTGCAAGGCGACCTGCGCTCATGCTGAACGCACGACCTTCCACTCCCACCACCCTCACCTCTATATACGTGCTTTTTTGTAGATGCATGCACCCACTGCGTAGGCAAGATTAGGTATCTCCACGCGACGTTGCCAATCCAAAGCCATCGGCCTACATGGAAATATCGGAACATCGGGTTAGCCCCCGCATAAGCACCATTGCACCTGTCAACAGAAGAGGGGACGCTGACGTACATGCATCACAAATGCGATCGTGACAAACAATTCTGCGTTGAGTCCCCCAAAATTAGGACGCAGCATCGCCCTTTGTCTGACGCTGAATGACAGTGCAGGCAGCTGCGTCACACATCACGACGATCGCACCAGCAAACACGAACCAAGGCATTTGCTCGTATCCGCGCGCAATATCTACAACGAAAAGTCCCACTAATGCTGCAATGGCGATGAGGTGCGCGCGCAACATCGCACGTGGTGCACCCTTTGCTTGCCAACACATCAACGCCACAGCGCATACGGCACCAA
This sequence comes from Candidatus Nanopelagicales bacterium, assembly GCA_044240285.1. Taxonomy (GTDB): domain Bacteria; phylum Actinomycetota; class Actinomycetes; order S36-B12; family S36-B12; genus CAINMH01. The sequence goes on from JBIHZU010000006.1 coordinate 4,070, forward strand.
TCATCGGCAATGGCGTCCAGTTACCAGTAGCGACGTTGAGTTCGTCTACCGCATGAGTCGAAAGATCAGTAAATTCCACGGCTACAGCAATCGCTGCTGCAACAAAGAGCAGGTGCGCAATGACCCATAGGCGGAATGCCCAGGCATGTGTTGGTATTTCGTATGCCTGAACGCTCGAGAAGTAGATCGACCAGAGGGCATAGGCAATCAGGAAGGCCAACAGGAAAGCGATCGGATTGGGGATGCTTCCCAACGTCCCGAGATTGCTCACAAGGTTGATGAAGGACTCACCGAGGACGACGATGACAAGAAGTCCGAAGCGTTCGTCTAGGTGATGTAAGTCAATCGACGGAAGTACTCCAGGCATAACTCGCCAGATGAGTGGCACCAATATGACCGCTCCTCCAGCGATCAAGGCCAGTGTTGCTACGAGATTCGTGTTGTCGACGCTCGCCAACAACATAAATGTGGCGGCCAAGGCGAAGATCACAACCGCGATGGAGGTAGACCACACCACTACGCGAAGTGACCCCTGCATAGGAGCGCTCACCCGCGTGAGGCCCGCATAGATCAACGTTTGGGTTATGACCACCACCGCTATCGCGATGAAGCCCGCCCATCCCGGTAGCCCAGTCTTACTAAGTGAGAGAGCAGCGACGACCACACCCAACATTTGGATGAGAAGCAGCACCCGCCGCCAAGCTGTTTCGCGGCGAAACAATCCATAGCCCACGGTCGTGAGTAGCCAGATAGCGAACAAGACCACGACGCTCGCCGCAATCAGACAGGTCATGGCCCAGGTGGGCTCCTTGACGTAGACCTTGCCGACTTGGCTAATCGCAGCAACAAGAACCAAGTCGTAGAAGAGTTCGAACCAACTCACCCGCTGGCTCGAAGCCTTGCCCAGTGAGTTTGGTAGCGCCACGGCGTAATAGTGCCATGGCCGCAAGTGGGTCGCGCGGGGCTCGAACCCGCAACCTACGGATTAAAAGTCCGCAGCTCTACCATTGAGCTAGCGACCCGAGAGCCGCACCAGTCTAGGCGGCGAGGCAGCCGTTGATCTCAGCGGCCATCTCGTCGATCACGGGGCGTGAGTCGCCGTATGAATCGTTGGTCAACACCGCGAAGATCTTCCAACTGCCATCGGCCCCCCGAGTCAGGCCCGCGAGTGTCTGTACGCCCGTCAGGCTCCCGGTCTTTGCGAACACCCGACCCACCGCACAATCGCTGCCACCGGCCCAAAATCTGCCTGAGAGTGTGCCCGTTTCACCGGAAGTTGGGAGCCATCTACGGGCGACAATCTGGGAGAGCTCGGGGTGTGTGCCGTCCACTCCCAGACGCAACGTCATCGTCAGGCTTCGCGCCGTTAGACGATTCTCCATGGACAGGCCACTGCCATCAAGTAACTGCAGATTTCGGATAGGTATCTGCAGGCTTCGCAACGTCTCACGTGCTGCTTGACGAGCACCCTGCCACGTTGGCTCATTCCCAGTCGCCAAAGCGACATGCCTAAACAGCTGCTCGGCGACGTTGTTCTCGCTGTAGATCAACATGAGCTTGATCGCGCCACCCACGGTGTGCGCACTGACTGTAGCAACAGCTGCTGCATTGGCTGATGCTGCACGCCTGCCACCAAAATTCGCAGTGACTCCGGCCGCATTGAGCGCATCGACGAATGCAGCCGCTGCATTCGTCGCGGTGTCCCATGAGTAGTCGTACAACAAGCCGAGCGCACGCACTGGCGCTGCATAGGTGGGCGAATCACCTGACAACCAGCCCGGTGCATCGCTTGGTACGGGATACAACATGTCATCGAGCCACACAGTCATGGTGCGTCCTGATCGACCTGTTACCGCGAGTTGCTGCTTCGTACGCGTCGCGAGCCGTCGAAGTGTCGTGCGATCCAGAAGCGGATCACCCCCACCGACAAGCACGATCTCGTTGCGCTGTCTGCCTTCAACCACTTTTGTGACGAACCGATGATCAGCACCCAGAGTGGTTAGTGCGTTGGTTGCGGTGATGACCTTCATCGTCGACGCAGGCACCATCGGCTTATCCATACTCACACCAAAGACGTGAATCCCATTGGCATCAATAACACGCACACTAGCCGTGCCACCAAGCCGTGGGTAGTCGATCTGCAAGGCAGATCTGATCGCCGCATCTTCATTCGACAACAGCGGTTGCGCTGGTGCCGGAGGAGGGATTGCCAGGACTAGCGCAGCGGCCACAACCGCGAGCGCTGCAGATCTCAGCCGATTCACGCCTCTATCGTGCCGTAGGAAGGATCGTGACGACGATCGTGTGGCTCTCGCCGGCATGGATCAAGGTGAGCGTCGCAATGCCCTCACCGAGGGCAACGGCGCCGGGGTTAAACCACGCCGACCCGTCGTACGAGCCTTGGGTGATCTCCAGTAGATCTGGGCGGTCGGTGATGAGCATGTCTTCAGTTGGCGTCTGGGAATTGATCACGATGGTGTTACCCACTCGGGCCGTGGCCTCAGTCTGTCCAGCTTCAACGATGACGGGGGGCAACATTCCGCTCTTCTCCTTGTTCAGCTGATCGCGCGAAGGGGCTTCCTGCGCCGCAGGCAACGCTGTCGAGTGTGTCACGTTGGCGGTCGCGGAGGCCGAATCTGTCGATGGCAGCGAAGTCGCTGTCGTGCAAGCCGCGAGCGCGAGGGCGGCCACACAGGTCAGGCCGACTGAAGCGATGAGCGTACGAGTGGCCAGCAGCACAGGATCCCCTTTCGTGGGATCAGACGCTTAGCGGTCCCGCAGGGTTCCTCAGATGTGTAGGCGGGCTTTAGCCGAGGGTCACCGGCGCGTCGGGGTTGTACGAGTAGCCAAATCCGTGACGTGTGACGAGGCAATTGGCAAGTCCATGAGGAACGAGGTGCCCGCGGAGTCGCCGGATGTATTCGGTCACGATGCCGTCCGATCTCCACGAGGAGCCCCATAGGTCTCCGAGCAATTGATCGCGCGTGAAGACCCGGCGTGGCTCAGCCATGAGATGAGCGAGCAAGGCATATTCACGGGCGGTGAGGACCATCGGCCGACCATCCACGGTGATGGCTCGCTGCCCCACGTCAATACGTAGGACGTCCGCAGCCGTGACCGCGAGAGTCGGACGCCTTCCGGACAGCCCGGCCATTGGGTCCATGAGTACAACGCCATAGCCGTCGTAGCCCGTCGTGCCGTCGTGACACTCGTCGACATGGAATCCGGCGCCGCGGAGAACCTCGACGACTGGTGCGACCTGCCCGGCTCCGATCGCGAGCACGCGTACGTCGCTGACTGAATATGCGTTAACTGTGCCGTCGTCCATGCCGGACGCGGCATCCCCCGATGCCATCTACGTGACCCCCCGTTCCCCGTGCGGCACATCATGCCGTACAGGTGAGACACTGGGGTGCGGTTAGGCCTATGCCGCCACGTTTAGCCGAGAAATTCGGTGTCTCGCGTTGCGTAGCGCCCCGGATTGGGAGCCCACTGCCAGCGAAAGAGCTCCGAGCGCCGCAGCCACAGTCGGTCGGGTGACAGCCAGCGGCGTCCGGCGGATCCGAAGGAGCCGGGCCTGGTCGGCAGAAAGCGTCGAGGCCGCTCCGGCGAAGAGCACCGCATAGGCAGGTCCTGCTGCCCGTGGGAGTGGCACTTGCCGAATGAACCGAACGGTGTCCCACGTGTCGGAGTCCCCGCGAAGCACGTCTGCATAAGACGCCATCGCTTCTTTGAGCTCTGCATGCGAACGCGGCACGTCAGTCACCCCAACGAGTTCTCCAGCCTTCGCCCACTCGCGTACGTATGCGTCAGGTCCGCCCGGGATTTTGCCGCCCCACACCAGATGTGTCGCGAGGAATGATTCGGTGAATGCGATGTGTACCCAGCGCAGCAAGTTGGGGTCGGACGCGGCGTATGCCTGGCGCGCACCGCTCGCATCTGCGAATTCACCCGTGACACGTCGATGCATACCCTTAACGCGTGCACATTCGCGATCAACGCTCGCAGTGTCACCAAAGGTCGTCACCGTCAGCCATTGCGAGGTGCCGACGAGACGGCCAAGCGCATCGGACTCGTAGCGCGAGTGCTGTCGAACTCCGGCTAGTGCCGCAGGATGCAAGGTCTGAGTGAGCAGAGCGCGTACGCCGCCGACGAGAGTGGGAAGCGAGCCATGCACCGCCCACGGCGCAGAACCCGGACCAAAATATCCAGCGTCCATGCCATGAGCGAGCTCACGAACCCACTCGGGTTGGCCATCCGGATCGCCCGAGACGATGCGGCGGAACCCGGAGGCGATGAGTTCTTGGGCGGATACGAGAACGTTCACTCATCCATCATCCCTGAGATTCCGGCAAACGCGAATTTGTCACCCGGCCCGTCCCGGACGAGGGAGTGCCCCGGTCGGTCCTTCGGAGCTACTTCGATCCGAGCGTGACGGTCACATCCTGTGTTTGACCATTGCGTTGAACGGTCAAAGTGACCTTATCTCCCGGAGCATTCGCACGAATCGCCACGATCAGTGCCGTTGAGTCCGCGATCGATTGACCGTCAAACGTCGTCACAATGTCGCCGATTTGGACCCCACCGTCGGCCGCTGGTCCGCCAGCATTGACACCGGTCACCTTGGCGCCGTCGCCGCTGTATTCCATATCGAGTTCGATACCCATGATTGGTGTGGTTGACGTGCCTGTGGCGATGATTTCTTCTGCAATGCGCTTCGCCGTATCAATCGGAATCGAGAAACCCAGACCAATAGATCCAGACTGGCCGCCTTGGCCCATCGTTGCGATGGCCGAGTTAATGCCGATGACCTGGCCGTTTCCGTTGACCAGTGGCCCACCGGAGTTGCCGGGGTTGATTGCGGCATCCGTCTGGATTGCGTTGATGTAGGCCGCGTCACCCGAGCCACCGGCTGTCACGGGACGGTTGAGCGCGCTGATGATGCCTGACGTGACGGTGCCTTGGAGCCCGAGTGGTGAGCCAATCGCGATCGCGGTGTCGCCGACCTGCAAGGCGCTGGAGGACCCCAATGTCACGGCGGGAAGGCCACTCTTGTCGACCTTGACGACCGCGAGGTCGTATCCGGGGTTGGTGCCCACGAGCGTTGCGTCAGCTTTAGACCCATCGCTGAAGACAATCTTGATGGTGCCGCCGCCATCGGCCGTTTCCACGACGTGGTTGTTGGTGAGGATGTATCCATCAGAGCGCAGGATGAATCCTGAACCGGTGCCCGCGCCCTGTGACCCAGAAACATTGAGCTGTACGACTGAGGGCTGAAGTGCTGCTGCAATTGCGGAAATGCTGCCGTCAGCCGGCGCACTCACTTCTCCAGCGCCAGTGTTCACAGTGAGGCCCGCGCTTGCGATTGTTTGCGGCGGAGGTGCAGACGAGCGCGCAGCCGTATAACCCACCGCACCACCAACGCCTCCCGCGACAACAGCCGTGACGGCTGCACCGACGACGAGCGCGGCCCACGGCCGACGCGGCTTCGGCGGCTTCGGTGGCTCCTGTTGCGGCGCCTGATAGCCGTACGGATTGTTGTGCGACGGATAGCCGTAGTCGGGGTAGCCGTACGTCGGGCGGGTCTCGCTCATCATTCCTCCTGCAAAGTGGTGGCTATCTCCACTGTGCGGGAGGCGCGGGTACGCGGTCCAGCCAGAATGGCTCAGAGCAGCCCTCCCCTTACACAACCCGAACACGGGGCGCAAACTCTGCGCGATTTTGGGGGTTTAACCCTCAAATCCCCGCAAAGTTCGGCAACTAGGAAGCGCGTTGCGCAACCGCGAGTGCCACCGCAGCAACCACAGCCTCAGGTTGCTTGGTGATCTGCTCCCACGTAAACCGCAGCACTGTCCATCCAGCGAGCACGAGAGCATTCTGGCGAGCCCGGTCGTTTTCGAACGCGGCACGATCCGAGTGATAGGCACGGCCGTCAATCTCAATACAGAGCTTCAACTCAGGAGCCGCGAAATCAGCTTCTGCGACAACCTGGCCGTTGCGGAGGATTGGGTAGTTGGCGCGCCAGCGAACTCCAGGGACTCGCCTCAGCAGCGGCAACATCCGCCGTTCGGCCTCGGAGCGGGTGCCGGATTTGATGCTTTGGTGCAACTTCTCCAGAGTCCGAATGCCATGGCGCCCGCGACCACGTCGACGCTCAATGATGCCTTCCAATCGATTCACCGAAATCCAATGTCGTTGTAGGGCCTCATCCAGCAACGCCATGGCCTGACGCTCTGGCAGCACACACATGGTGTCCACGAGTGCGTCCGGAACAAGTGCATGGGTGAAGTGGCGATTGCGAGAGACGCTCCGGGGGGAGGTATCCCGTAGGAGCTTTGCTGCCGTGACGGAGTGGTGGCCCGACGCCACCACCGCCAAGACAAGTGGGCTTGAAATGGGGATTCGACACACGCGAAGAGCCGTGGGTCCAGTGATGACCGTGTCGCGCCCATAGCGAAGGGTTAACGCCGAGGCATCGATCCAATCGGGGCTGAATTCTGTGGTGCCAATCGCAATGCAACCAAACCTTTCCTGCCACAGGCCGCTACGGATACGTAGCCGCTGCGCCTCATAGCTGGCGCCTTTTGCCAGTGCCTGCTGCCTTGTGACCACTCCCCCTTGGGCGCGTGCCAGCGTGGTGAGAGTTTCGAATTCCTTGCGCATCGGCGCATCATCATCGAAATGACGAAATGTTGCCCGCCACTATCCACAGGCAACGGAGACCCGTCCTTTGCGCGATTTTGGGGGTTTAACCCTCAAATCCCCGCAAAGTTCGAGCCCAACACGCCACCCGGAGCAAACGGGACCCGCCCATCCGGCATGCTTGTTGACCGTGGACATGGACGAGGGCAATCCGCTTGAGGAAGTTCTCGATGATGCCCGGCAACGAGCGGCAGCCGCGCGCGAGCAGGGGGATGCATACGCCGTCGCGTGGCACAGTGCACGGGCCGCGTACGCATTGCTCCAACTCGAGCACAACGACGCCGCGCTCATTGAGTTCGATGAGGCGATCCGCATTGTTGAGGCCGTGCGCGAGGACGGCCAGCACGAAGTCCGCGAGGCCCTCGGCACAGCGAACATGTACTCCGGGGAGGCCCTCCCACGGCTTGTCGATCTGTACGCATGGATCAACGTCGGGCGAGCAGCAGCACTCGCTCGTCTAGAAAGATGGACCGAGGCGCAAGTTGCCGTCGACGCGTGTCGTCCGCTCGTCAAGGGCTGGGGGCGTCGCCACCTACGCACCTCTCTCAATGAAGTCGCAGACGAAGTGACTCGTGCAGTGGGGTCCACCCACGATGCACTCGCAGCGCTCGAGCGGGTCATCGCTAATCCCGCGGTCACCGCAGACGATCGCGTGCAAGCGCGATACGAAAGAGCCGCGCTCTTGCTCGATGCGGAACGTACCGACGAAGCAAAAGCCGAGGCACTTCTGCTTATTCGCGATTGTGATCTCACTGGCGATACCTGGACACTCTCAGCAGCACGACAGGTACTCGGTGCCGCGCTCTTGGCCAGCGACGAGACTGCAGCAGGCACCGCGACCTTGCGTCTCGCACTACAGGGGTTTCTGGATTCCGGTGACCTATCAGCTGCAGTAGGCGTAGCCCCTGGTCTCGCGTGGACGTTGTCTGAAGCCGGTGATCATCATGGAGCTGCCGGAGTCCTCAACGATGCGCTTCCCGCAGCTCGCGGTCTCGCTACCGATGCGAGCACGTACACGCAAGGACGCACCGCCGAGTGTGATCTGCTCACCGCTATGGGGTCCGTCCGCGACGCCCTCGCTGACGTACCCGGTGCACTCGCCGCATTCGAGGGAGCCGTGACAATTGCTACGTCGCTTCAAGACGCTGTCCGCGCTGCGGATGCTCGTCACGGAGAGGCAGTAATTCGAGCAACTCGGCTAGCCCAAAATCATGAGCAGGCCGTAGACGCGCTCGCCCTGCTTGACGCGGCCCGTGCCGACTACGAGCAAGCCGGGTTCACCGAACGAGCCGCTGGGTGCCAGCACGAATGTGCCGCGCTGCTTGCGCGCCTGAAGTCGTATGACGCCGCGCTCGCGCGCTACACCGCAGCCCGCACTGCATATCTCGAATTACCGCCAGTGTTGCGCGATGGCGGATCGTGGCCAGATGAGGTCGCAGACTGCGAAGCGAACATCCTGTTGCTCGATCGGCTACGTCAGGACTCGAGCATCGCGATAGAAGCAGGTGCATTCGCATCTGGAGGTCATCGCATGCGGCACACCAAATGACACACCTCACCGAATCTCCACGGGAAGCCGCTGAAGCATTAGCCAACGGTTACCTCGCCGTCTTGCCAACTGAGACGGTCTACGGGCTCGGCACACTTGCCGACGGTATCGGCGTACGGCGCATCTTCGAGGTCAAGGGCCGCCCCGAATGGCACCCGCTTATCGTGCACGTATCAAGTACTGACGCGCTCAGTGGCGCGAATGCGTGGGCACGCGATGTGCCCGCTTTCGCCCACGACCTTGTCGAGGCGTTCTGGCCAGGACCACTCACAGTCGTGGTACCGCGATCGAACCGCGTCACAGATGCCATCACAGGCAGACAAGACACTGTCGCTCTTCGCTCCCCCGCACATCCGCTCGCCCACGAGGTCTTGCGGATGCTCGACATCACGACGGGATCAATAGCTGGTGTTGCAGCGCCCAGCGCCAACCGACACGGTGCTGTCAGCCCCACGACCGCACACCATGTCGCGCGTGACCTCGGCGTATATCTTGGCGCTCACGACGTAATCCTTGATGGTGGCCCGTGCGACGTGGGCGTGGAATCCACCATAGTCGATTGCACTGGTACCACACCGCGCATCCTTCGTCCCGGCAGTATTGGGATCACAGATATCGAGCATGCGACTGGCTTGCATGTGGGTGCCGAGGCCTCTAATGTACGCGCGCCCGGTGGTCTTGCCGCACATTACGCACCGAATGCCCGTGTTCGACTTATCAACGAAAGCGAACTCGGCAATGTTGATGCCGGAGTGGGGCTAATCGCCATGAGCTTTATCGCTACTCCCGCGCACGTCGTACGGTTGCTCTCGGCAGACGACGTGGAGGCATACGCCCACAACCTGTACGCCGCATTACGCGATGCAGACCAACAGGGCGTGACCGACGTTGTTGCAATTGCACCCGATGGCGACGCCGGACTCGCTGTCGCGATTCGTGATCGCCTGAGCAGAGCGGCCGCGTCATGAGAGGGCGTCTCGCGCTAGTCGGCAGCGGGGAATACCTGCCTGTCATGCACGAGATCGAAGCATGGCTACTTGAAGATCGTCCACGCGTGTATGTCCAATTAGCCACGGCCGCGTCCACAGAAGGCGAGCACACGATCAAGCGTTGGCATGACTTAGGTGCAGCCGCCGCACAACGCCTCGACGCACGCCAAGTTGTAGTCGACGTACGCACCCGCGCAGATGCCGACGAGCAGCGATGGGTTGATGCCATCGAAGGTGCTGGGTTGATCTACCTCTCGGGTGGCAAGCCCACTCATCTCGCAGACACATTGCGCGGCACGCGCGTGTGGGCCGCAATCGAGAGTGCATGGCAGTCAGGCGCTTCGCTTGCCGGATGTAGTGCTGGCGCGATGGTGATGGGTGGATACGTACCTGACTTTCGACATCCGAAATCCGGTGGCGCCGAAGGACTCGGCATTGTGTCGGCAGCGCGAGTGATGCCGCACTTTGATCGACTCGGCGGTTGGCTTCCCAATCTCGCGCTGCGGCCACTCACGGCACCAGATGCCGTCATACTCGGCATCGATGAAGATACTGCGCTTGTTGCCGAGGCACAGAGCGGCACCGCGTGGACATGGCGCCCCATGGGTCGTCAGTCAACGTACGTTATTGGTCGCGATGATCGCACCCGTATCGACAACGAGATCACGCTCCAGGTGCGAGCACAGGCTTAACATCGCTTATTCGTAGCCGAGCTCGTGCAGACGCTTATCGTCAATGCCAAAGTGATGAGCGATCTCATGAACGACCGTGATGTTCACTTCGTCGACGACATCTGCAAGCGAACGGCACATGCGCAAGGTCGGCAGTCGATAGATCACGATGCGGTCGGGAAGCGCCCCAGAGTAAGACGCACCGCGCTCCGTCAACGCGATCCCCTCGTAGACACCTAGCAGGTCGGGGTCATCAGACTCGTCCTCAACCACGATGACGACGTTGTCCATAAGTGCCGTGAGTTGCGGCGGGATCTCATCGAGGGCCTCTGCTACTAGCCCCTCGAATTGCTCAACCGTGAGATCCATCATGGGTTGATTGTGTAGGGGAGGGGGTGGTTGGAGGCGGATTGGGTAGTCATGAGAGGCTCCCCTATGCTGTATTGGTCTCCGACGGTGTCGGTCGACGGTGACCACCAGGTCCCCATCGTCTAGTGGCCTAGGACACCGCCCTTTCACGGCGGCGACACGGGTTCGAACCCCGTTGGGGATACACCGGGCTTTCGAGTCCACAGCAAGGCCCAGTAGCGCAGTCGGTTAGCGCGCCGCCCTGTCACGGCGGAGGTCGCGGGTTCGAGTCCCGTCTGGGTCGCCAGATTTCCCTCTCGCTCTTCGTGTGTACCCACCAGTAGCCTCCAGAATCCGTCACGATTCTGGTTATCGACGGTCGCGCAGCGGCCTACCAGCCCCCGGAGTGGTTATGAGCGCGAACGGCCGTCCCGCCGGAGTTACCTTCGTCGGCATCCTGATCATCATCGTCGGAATCCTCGGAGTCATCGGTGGAGTTCTCGGACTCTTTGACGCCGAGACACGCAATGGACTCGGCATCGTCACGCTGCTCTTAACTCTCGTAATTAGCATCATCTACCTCGCCGTTGCTAAGGGCATTTTCGGCGGCAACAACTTCTCTCGCCTCTTAGTGGGTCTCGTCAGCGTAATCAGCATAATCGTGGGAATTTTCCAGCTACTTTTCACAAGCGGGATGCGCGTAAACGGCCTCATTCAAGCCCTCTTCGCGTTAATGATTCTTGCGCTGCTCTACAGCGCCAAAGCTCGTACATTCTTCGCACGCAACTAGCTTAAACATTCCGGAGGAATCATGAAGATACGTGCTCTACTCGCTGTCGCCGGTCTCGTCGCCGCTGGGCTAGTCGCTACCAGCCCAGCACAAGCCGCCCAGACGAAACATCTGACGTTCACACTCACCGTGACGAGCACCGCCACGACGTTGCACACCATGCCGGGTGATGTGACGTATGGATGGAACCGTCTCGTGGGCAAGACGACTTGGGGCAAGCGTGCTGCCCGCGTTGAATTCCTCGGACAAGTGAGTTACGTCAATGGCTCTGGTCCGTTCGGCGGACTTGTCACCGTCACGCGCGCGGGTGGCACTTCCCTTGGTTTTTCTGTCACTGGATTTGCCATGAGTCCTCCTGTGGCCGGCACCGACCAAACTCGGTTCCGCGGCACAATCGAAGTCTTGGGCGGCACTGGAGCCTACGAGGGCGCAACAGGGATCGGTGTCATGACCGGCCACCGCAAAGCAGCACTGGGCAGCCCGGTCACGCTGACGTTCGACCTCAACGTTCGCCTTTAATGCCCTGAATCGTCCGACACTGACCGCATTTCGAGGTTCTCTGCGGGTTCGATACCCTAGGCGGGCACCCATCACGGCCAGGTAGCTCAGTTGGTACGAGCGTCCGACTGAAAATCGGAAGGTCGACGGTTCGATCCCGTCCCTGGCCACACATCCGGGACGTCACGTGGACCACCACGTGAGTCAAGGTTTTGCGAAATTGTCCACCCGAATGATTGACGCGTGTCACAGTGAATAACCATGATGCCCGCCGCGCACGTCCCAGTCGAGTTGGCGGCTTTGAAGCGCAGGATCACCCGGCACCTCTGGCTACACGCAAGCCCGCCCCTAGAAGGATCCTCGTCACCCGAGGAGCTGCAGTTCCTGCTTGAGACCACGCGGCGCTCCGACGCGCGGCGCATTGTGGAGATCGGCTTCAATGGCGGGTTCTCTGCACAGACTTTCCTTTCGGCGCATCCGGACACGACCGTCTTGTCCTTCGATCTGGGAAGGCGCCGCGCGGCACGCACCGGCAAGGCCTACGTCGACGAACTGTTTCCGGGCCGACATACGCTCATCGAGGGAGACTCACGTTTTACCGTTGCTCAGTACGCGCGTGAGCACCCGGAGGAGACCTTTGATCTCGCCTTCATCGACGGTGGCCATGCCTACGAAAACGCATGGGCAGACATAACGAGCGTGCGGGCGCTCTGCCGCGCAGGCACAGCGGTCGTGATGGACGATCTCGTCCCCTGGCGGCCATGGGGTGCAGGACCAGCTCGTGCCTGGTCCCAGGCGATCGCCGAGGGCCTAGTTGACCAGCACGAGCTCTACCAAGACGGCAAGCGTGTTGCGACGGTAGGCCAGAGAGCAACTCGTGCCTGGGCACTCGGCAGCTACCGCGCACTGCCGCAACCACCAACCGATGCCATGATTCGGTCATGACTCTTGGGTCGGCCACGCCACCTGGCGACGTGCTGGCTCGCCATCAGGCCGGAGCAGTCTCGACCACTCTCAACATCGGCCTCGTCGCAGTTGTTCTGGCCGTGGCGCTCTCCTTTGCTAGCGGATCCACAGCAATGTCTGCTCAAGCACCAACGTGGGTACTCCCCATCGCGATCATCGCGCTAGCCGTAGGCGTGCCCCACGGAGCATTGGACCACCTGACGCTCCGCCGTGCTCTCACGCTTCGACAGTTCGCCGTTCTCGCTCTGGCCTACACATTCATCGCGGGCCTCGGAGCCGCGGCCATCATCGTGGCGCCTGTTCCCGCCTTTCTTGTCGTGGTCGCGTTCACGGTCTGGCACTTCGGCACCGGGGATGTTGAAGCGACATCTTCACTGCAAGGGAAGGATCCCGAGCGGGGTTTTTCCCGCATCGTGCTCGCCTTGGCACTCGGCTCCGCACCTGTTTTGTTGCCCCTGACCTCACCCGCGGCGGCAGCAACACTCGCGCTGATCGAGCCGCGGCTGGGAGAGCTCCTCACCCCCGCACTGATCGTTGTCGCACGCACAGCGGTGTTCATTGTGATCGCCATTGCACTCGTCATCCTCGTCAAGCGACGCCAACTTCGTGGCGCTCTCGAGCTTGTCGCGCTCACAGCCCTCGGCTGCCTCGCGAGCCCGTTGCTGGCCTTCGCTGTCTACTTCGGCCTGTGGCACGCACTGCGACACACGGCCAGACTCGCGCAGTACACCTACGGATATGTATCAGCGAAGACAATCGCACTCACGTTCCAGCGCGGTGTTCCGGCGCTGATCGGCTTCATCATCGTCGTGGGGATCTTGGCCGCACGATCCTCATCGTTCGCGTTAACCGGATCATGGCTGTGGTTCGGCTTGGCGATCGTCTGGGGACTCACGATTCCCCACATGGTCTTCGTGGCGGCCTTCGACCGCCGCGGGCGATTGACGTCGACCCACTAACCGATTCGTCAGTCAGGCATACGATGCTGCCATGAGCGACTTCCTGTACTCCGTTGAGCGCGAGTTCGATCTACCTGTCGACATGCTGTGGGCTGCGTGGACAGATCCGGTCGCGCTGGAAGAGTGGTACCACGGCACGGAGCACAGCGTCCTGCCCGGAACGATGCAGTCCGATGCTGTTGAGGGTGGGATCTGGACGGTTGCTATCGACGTGCCAGAGGACGACTTTGTTGCCTACTTCTATGGCCGGTACACCAAGGTCGTCGAAAACCTTCGACTTGAGCACACGTTGGCCTACACCGAGTCCGCTGAGGAGTTCGCCGCGCGCGACGAGTCTGCGCCGCATCACCGAATAGTTGTCGAGTTCGAGGCACGGGCTTTCCGCAGTTGGGTGAAGTTCAGCCAGTACGGCGAATTGCCCGAGGACCAAGCCGTTCAAGCCCAGGCCGGCATGGAGAGCTACTTCGATTCACTCGCGGCCTACCTCACAACTCCCTTGGAGGATTCATGACGCAATACCTCATTTTCTTCAATCAGCAGTGGGTTGGCGACCACACCGAGGAATGGTTCGAGGGCCGCGGCCCACTCGCCCGAGCGGTTGTCGCGGACATGAAGGCTGCTGGCGTGCTTGTGTTTGCGGGTGGACTTGAGGAGGACCCCGAAGTGGGCTTCTGTGCAGATGCCACGAGCGGAAGTCTGCTTTTCCGCGAAGGGCCATACTCACACCCAACGGAGTTTCTCGGCGGGATGACGATTGTAGATGTGCCCGACGTTGAGGATGCTCGACTGTGGGCTGGACGGATAGCCGAAGCCTGTGGCTGGCCTCAAGAAGTTCGTCCCTTCAAGGCCTAGCGTGTAGGAACACCAGCCAGTGCGATAAGAATGAGTCGTGACTGGGCTTCGTCGGGTTCTGCGCCGTTATGTGGACACGCACTCGGAGTTTGCTGCACTTCAAGTGGTCGCCCGCGGGCTCTTTCTCTTAGTCGTCTTGGTGATCGTGTTGCTTTTTGTCCTTACATTTGTCACCGACTTGATTTCGGGTCAAAATGAAATCGTGATTCCCATCAATGGGGTGGATTCGACCGTTGACCTTGGCCAGATAATCAGCAGTTTCTATTCCCGCGCAAGCGCCTCCGTCGTCACCATCACTGGCGCACTAACATTTCTGATTTCAGCGTTCCTCACGACAAAGGCCCTACGTGATGGTTCACGCAGGGCACTACGTGGTGCTGATGCACCCAAGTCACGTTGGCGCGATCCATGGACTTTCCCGATCGCGTTGGGCCTTTCGTGCTTCGTGCTCTTCACATGGTTAATCGCACTAGCCACTGCTATCAGGCGATCCGCATGGAGTGCGTTACTGGGTGCAGATCTCTCCGAAGCAATCGTCAACGTCTGCAAATTCGGGATGATTCTCGTTGCCGTCGCAGCAATTGTGTTTGCGGGAGCACTTGTGCACCGCAACGTACAGGGGTATTGGCCGAACAGACGATCCCTGTTGATCTTGCTGCTGGCTGCTGGCATCATCATGGCTGCAAACTTCTTCTTGCTCTATACCTATATCGGTGCACTCGTGAACCCAGCTATCTCAGCAGGCATCGTGCTCGTGTTCACCATCATGTTGTGGATCAACATCGTGGCCCGCGTGTACCTTGGGGCACCGTGCTGGATCGCCACTCTGGCGCGGCGAGTGTGAAGAATCCCGCCCCAGCCGCCCCACATCGTGGTACAAATACGACTAGGACCACTCGAAGTTTCATCTCAAAGGGGAAAATTATGCGTTCTTCACTCAAGCGTGCTCTGACCGCGACAGGCGCATTGGCTCTGGCCGCGGGCGCTGTCCTCCTACCTGCGAGTGCGGCCCAAGCCCATGGCGAGTACTACGGGAAATGGAAACTCACCGCCTGGCGGATCGGCGGAGTGACGATCCCCTGCCCCGGCAAGTTGGAGATTCCGCCACCCGCTCCCTCAATTTCGTGCAACGACCACGAGAAACTCGTGCTGCGCACCAACTATCGCTACGCGGCAACGCTGAAGGTCTTGACCCGACTAGATGAGGAAACGGGCGACTTTAAAGTCACCAAGTTCCCCAGCAGCGTGCACAAAGTCATCGTGTTTGATCCCAACTCCGACGGCACCAACCCTCGCGCCTACCGTCTACAACTCATCGGAACGAAGGCAGGCACACCAAACAAGATGAAGATCTACCTTGCGACGACGAATCGTGACGGCTCAAAGTCGACTGCGCAGATGATCTTTACCCGCATGTCCTGACACTAGCTCTTGCGATCCCCCTAGCTCTTACCTTCTCGCGCGTTAACGAAGCGGGCTTCTCGGCCCGTTGTCGGGGAACATCGACACCGATTCGGGGACAGTCGCGGTAAGTCGTGTCTGCTGTTCGGGGGTTAGCGAGATCGCAAGGCTGC
The DNA here is from genome assembly GCA_044240285.1 of Candidatus Nanopelagicales bacterium. Lineage (GTDB taxonomy): Bacteria > Actinomycetota > Actinomycetes > S36-B12 > S36-B12 > CAINMH01. Next base: position 19,968 of record JBIHZU010000006.1, read on the forward strand.
GGACGATTGAGGCGATCGTCGCGGGCCTACTGGCGCCAGGGATCGGCAGCATCACTGGAGACAGTCCGCGGAGCCACGCCAACACGACCTCTTGGGCCGATGCGCCTACCTCTTCGGCTACCTGCGCAAACTCGGCGTAACGCGACCCGACTTCTTGAGCCTGCACGGCGCCACCGAGCGGCGACCACGGCAGAAAGACAATGCCTAATTCCGTACATCTATCAAGTACGTCGACATCATTGCGGTATCGCGGCGAGAACTCGTTCTGTACGCTCACGATTCCACCGTCGCGGGGGCCGCCCAGAACTTCCACTGCGAGATCGAGTTCGGCCAACGTGCAATTTGATAGACCGACCCTGCGGATCAAGCCTGCGTCGCGCAGCGCCGCTAAGGACTGCGTCTGCTCGAAGTAGGTCATTGATGGATCGTGGCGATGAAGTTGATACAAGTCGATCGAGGGCACACCGAGAATTGCCAGGCTCTTTTCGCATGCTGCGCGCAGCCCCTCGAGACTCGCATTGCGTCCCCAGGTCTCTCCCTCTCCACGTGCACTGCCACCTTTGGTCGCGACCATCACTGCACCGACATCTGCTGATCCCGTGTAGGTCCGTAGCGCCTCCGCCACGATCTCCTCGTTGTGCCCAATCGTGTCCCACGACGGCGCGTAGACATTGGCTGTATCGAGCAACGTGATGCCGGCATCAAGCGCCGCGTGCACCGTAGCGATTGATTGCTCACGAGGGGGCACGGTTTTGGTCATTGTGAGCGAGAAGGGCATGCAGCCAAGCCCGATCGCAGAAACGGAAAAGTCGCCAATACGCATCTGAGGAAGAGTCACACGCTCAGGCTACTGGACCATCGGACAACCACAGGATAGCTTCGACAATCTCATCGACGGGCGACGTAGTCACCAACTCGTGGTCCGCGACGCGGCGCAGTAGGGGCATGACATTTTCGATGTCCCAGAGAATCTTGACGCGTTGCTCCTCAGATTTGCCAAAATCATTATTGGTCCGGCGCTCGAGTCGTTCGAGAATGACTTCGGTGGGGGCACTCAACAAGATGACGCTGTCGAATCTAGGTAGGAAGTCGACCATGTTCTCTTCGCAGCCAGCGACGAAGAGCACCTCGCCGCGGTCTGCGTCCAACAGCCAGCCCACCAGCATCTCGTTCCATAGTTGGGTCCCGTCGTCTTGCTGTACGACATAGCCCTCATCCAGGTCAATCGCATCGCAGCCGCACTCACGTAGGGCTTGGATGACGGTCGACTTGCCGGTGCCCGACATACCCGTAATCAATACCCTGCGCATAAGTATCACCTTACGCGGCGAGACTCGACGCTTCGTTTGGCTAAGGCGTCGGGCTGAGGGCACCTTTCCAGATTCCGATATTGCGGTCAGATTCCGACGACTGGGTGGTCCCGAGAACTACGACGCCAGAACCATCCGAGATGAGTTTGTCGAGGAAGATCCCGTTTGGTGCGCCAAGGATGGACCCAGCCTTGTCCCATACACCGGCATCAAGAGACCAGAACTGGATCTGGTCGTTCACGGGCGAACCGGCGGTCACCACTTGCTCTCCTTGAAAGGCGATTGCCCGGACTGAAGGGTCCGGCAGTGGCATGCGCATCAGAGCACCTTGCGCGTCAGCGACCCATAGGACGACCTTGGCGTCCTGCAATCCGAGTATGCCCACGACGTTATTGGCGCTCACAATGA
>JBIHZU010000082.1:0-6810 GCA_044240285.1 Candidatus Nanopelagicales bacterium
TGGGTGAGCCAGCAAACCTTGTCTTGGTCGATGCCGGAGCTTCGTGGGTGGTGGATCCGGTGGCCATGGCCTCGAGAAGTCGTAACACTCCCTACCGAGCCCTCACCTTGCCGGGGCGCGTAGTCGCCACTATCTACCGTGGCCGGCCCACCGTTCTTCAAGGAAGGCTCGTATGACCCCGCCAGCAGTACTTGTGCTTGAAGATGGACGACTGTTTCGGGGAACCGGCTTCGGTGCAGAGGGAGCGACATTCGGTGAGGCGGTGTTCTGCACCGCTATGACGGGATATCAGGAGACTCTCTCTGACCCGTCCTACCACCGGCAGGTAGTAGTGATGACCGCCCCGCATATCGGTAACACCGGAATGAATGACGAGGACCTTGAGTCTTCTCGCATCTGGGTTGCCGGATTCGTCGTGCGTGAACTCAGTCCGCGACCGTCTAACTGGCGCTCACAACGCACATTGTCCGATGATCTCGCGCATTTTGGTGTCGTCGGCATCAGTGGAGTTGACACTCGTGCACTGACCCGGCATTTGCGTGAGCGAGGCGTTATGCGTGTCGGCATCTTCACCGGTGATCGCTCACGTGAGTCGGTGGACACGTTGGTGAGTGCCGTGACCAGCAGCCCTGGAATGGAAGGCGCCGATCTGACTGCCGAAGTAACTACGCCTGCCACGTATGTCGTGCCGGCAGTAGGCGAGCGCCGCTTTCGGGTAGCCGCGGTTGATCTGGGGATCAAAGCCATGACGCCACGGTTGATGGCGGAGCGCGGCATTGAGGTCCATGTCGTGCCCGCAGGCATTTCGGCGGGGGATCTGACGAGTGGGGAGTTCGACGGGGTATTCCTGTCCAATGGCCCCGGGGATCCAGCCACGGCTGACAGTTCAGTCCTGCTAGCCCAGAGTGTCCTAGCTGCAGATGTTCCCCTCTTCGGCATTTGCTTCGGCAACCAGATCCTTGGTCGCGCTGCCGGCCTCGGCACCTACAAATTGCGTTATGGCCATCGGGGCATCAATCAACCGGTGCAAGACCGTGCTACCGGAAAGGTTGAAGTGACTGCGCATAATCACGGCTTTGCCGTCGCTGCACCGCTCGATAGGGCGGTTGGTACTCCTTATGGCCCTCTTGAGGTCAGCCATGTGTGCCTCAACGACGATGTGGTCGAAGGATTGCGCTTCACGGATGCTCGCGCATTCAGTGTTCAGTACCACCCTGAGGCGGCGGCTGGGCCACATGACTCGGCTTATCTATTCGATCGATTCGTTGATCTCATGGGGGGTGGACGCTAATGCCGCGCCGGGAAGACTTGAAGTCAGTGATGGTGATCGGTTCGGGCCCCATCGTCATTGGTCAGGCATGCGAGTTTGACTACTCGGGAACTCAGGCGTGCAGAGTTCTCCGGGCAGAGGGGCTGCGCGTGATCCTGGTGAACAGCAATCCGGCCACGATCATGACCGATCCTGAGTTCGCAGATGCCACCTACATCGAGCCGATTACCCCAGAAATGGTCGAGCGAATTATCGAACGTGAACGACCTGACGCGCTTTTGCCTACGCTTGGTGGTCAGACTGCACTCAATACCGCGATGGCTCTGCACCGGGCCGGAGTTCTCCAGCGCTACAACGTTGAGCTGATTGGTGCCGATGTCGACGCGATCGAGCGAGGTGAAAACCGCGAGCTATTCAAGGGAATCGTTGCTAGCATCGGTGCTGAGTCGGCCCGATCTGTGATTTGCCACTCGATCGCTGAGTGCATCGCGGCTGTGGACACCCTCGGCTACCCCATGGTCGTACGCCCTTCATTCACGATGGGTGGCTCGGGATCGGGCATCGCCTACAACGAGGAAGATTTGCGCCGCATTGCTGGTGCTGGTCTGCAGGCGAGCCCCACTACCGAGATTCTGCTCGAGGAGTCCATCCTCGGCTGGAAAGAGTACGAACTCGAACTCATGAGAGATCGCAACGACAACGTCGTGGTGATCTGTTCCATCGAGAATCTTGATCCGATGGGAGTTCACACCGGTGATTCCATCACAGTGGCCCCCGCGGTGACTTTGACAGACCGCGAATACCAACACATGCGTGATGTTGGAATCGCGATCATTCGCGCTGTTGGAGTTGATACTGGTGGCTGCAACATTCAGTTTGCCGTGCACCCAGAAGATGGACGGCTCATTGTTATTGAGATGAACCCTCGCGTGTCGCGATCATCGGCGCTTGCTTCTAAGGCGACTGGATTCCCGATCGCCAAAATCGCAGCCCGATTAGCAATTGGTTACACGTTGGATGAGATTCCTAACGACATCACGGGTGTGACTCCGGCTTCATTCGAGCCGACGCTTGACTACATCGTGGTGAAGATTCCCCGTTTCGCTTTTGAGAAGTTCCCACAAGCTGATCCTGTCCTCACGACTCATATGAAGAGCGTCGGGGAGGCGATGGCCATCGGCCGCTCATTCACCGAGGCCCTACAAAAGGCGTTACGGTCAATGGAGGACCGCGCAGCACCCTTCTGCTGGCCCGGTTCACCCAGCGACCTTGATCGACAAGCTTTGCTCGCGAAGTCCAGCATCCCGACGGACGGCCGTTTGGGCACTGTTCAACGTGGCTTATGGGCAGGTATCACTGTGGCCGAGATGCATGCTGCGACGGCGATTGATCCGTGGTTCTTGGACCAAATTGTGCTCATTAATGGTGTCGCGGATGAAGTCCGAGCTGTAGATGCACTTGACGAGGACACCCTGCGTCTAGCCAAGCGACATGGATTCTCCGACCGGCAAATTGCGGATCTTCGCGGACTAGCCGAGGCAGAGGTGCGCTCGCTGCGTCACCAACTCGGTGTGCGGCCGGTTTATAAGACGGTGGACACGTGTGCTGCTGAATTCGCAGCGCGTACTCCCTACCACTACTCCTCGTACGACAGTGAAACTGAAGTTGAGCCCTCGGATCGACAGAAGGTGCTCATCCTCGGATCAGGTCCCAATCGCATCGGCCAAGGCATTGAGTTCGACTACTCCTGCGTTCATGCCGCGATGGCACTGCGTGAAGCTGGCTACGAGACCATCATGATCAACTGCAACCCTGAGACTGTTTCGACGGACTATGACACCTCGGATCGTTTGTACTTCGAACCTCTGTCGCTCGAGGATGTACTGGAGATCTTCCATGCGGAAAGCGCCAGCGGCACAGTTGTCGGCGCAATTGTCCAATTGGGTGGTCAGACTCCACTTGGATTGGCTCAAGGTCTTGCGGAGGCTGGCGTACCGATCGTGGGTACCTCCCCTGAGGCAATTCATCGCGCCGAAGAACGTGGCGCATTCGGCCGTCTGCTCAAGGAAGCAAACCTTCCGGCGCCGCGTCATGGCACCGCATCCTCTTTCGACGATGCCAAGGTCATCGCGGACGAAGTGGGCTATCCCGTGCTGGTACGCCCGTCCTTCGTCCTCGGCGGGCGTGGCATGGAGATCGTCTACGACGAGAGCATGCTTGCCGATTTTCTCCAGCGAGCCACGGATGTCAACCCGGAGCATCCTGTGCTTGTTGATCATTTCCTAGATGATGCAATCGAGATCGATGTTGACGCGCTCTACGACGGGACCGAGCTTTTCCTCGGCGGAGTCATGGAGCACATTGAAGAAGCGGGTATTCACTCCGGCGATTCCGCGTGTGCTTTGCCGCCGATCACGCTTGGTGCCGAAGTGATTGACCGTATCCGCGAGTCCACAACTTTGCTCGCAGCGGGCATTGGGGTGCGTGGACTCCTCAATGTGCAGTACGCGTTAGCGGGCGATGTTTTGTACGTGCTAGAGGCAAATCCCCGTGCATCTCGTACGGTGCCATTTGTTTCCAAAGCGACTGCTGTCCCACTCGCAAAAGCTGCGGCGCGCGTCATGCTCGGGTCGACTATCGCCGAGCTGCGTGAGATCGGCATGCTCCCAGCGCTGGGTGACGGAGGAGAACTTCCACCTAATTCACCCGTATGCGTGAAGGAAGCCGTGTTGCCGTTCGGGAAATTCCTCGGCATCGACACGATTCTGGGACCGGAGATGCGTTCGACTGGCGAGGTGATGGGCATCGACCGTACTTTCGGCGTTGCCTTCGCGAAGGCCCAAGCAGGCGCTATGTCAGCGCTACCCACCAGTGGCACTGTGTTCATCTCTGTCGCCAACCGAGATAAGCGATCCATGATTTTTCCGGTGAAGAGACTCCACGATCTTGGTTTCGAGATTGCAGCAACCGAAGGCACCGCGGAGATCCTGCGTCGCAATGGTGTTCCTTCGCGAATCCTTCGCAAATTGCGCGATGGCACCGGTCCCAATGGTGAGCCGACGACGGTCGATGCGATCCTGGCGGGCGATGTCGACCTGATCGTCAATACGCCCTACGGCGTCGGCGCCAGACTCGACGGATATGAGATCCGCACAGCAGCGGTCCTCACCGGTCGACCGTGCATCACCACAGTGCAGGGGCTAGCAGCAGCGGTTCAAGGCATTGAGGCACTGATCGCTGGCGAGGTCACCGTGCGGTCCTTACAGGAGTATTCCAATGATCTCTGGGATGAGCGACGGGCCGCGGTCCTACGATCTAATGGCAAGCCGAAACTAGGGGAGGCGTAGTGCCCATTCAGACTCGTGGCGAGGTGCTTGACGTGAAGCGCGCCGGCGCTTATCACGTCATCACGCTCACTGCAGGCAGCATCCCGGATCAGGCTCGCCCAGGTCAGTTTGTCGCGGTCGCTATTGGCGGAGGTGAATCAGGACTACTGCTTCGACGCGCATTCGCCATTCATCGAGTCAACTCTCGTGGTGTCTACGGCGGGACATTGGAGATTGTGGTCTCCGTGCACGGCGAAGGCACCGCGTGGCTAGCCGACCGCCGTCGACACGATCCCATCGATATCGTCGGCCCGTTAGGTCGACCTTTCAGCATTCCGCGTGATCCGATCAACTGCGTGCTGGTCGCGGGGGGATATGGATCTGCTGCCCTTGCGATGCTCGTCGAAGAACTCCACTCACGCGGATGTCGAGTGGATCTTGTTCTTGGTGCGGCCACTGAGGAAAAACTCTTCGGCGTGTTGGATGCTAAGCGACTCGCATCTACGGTGACAGTGACGACCGACGATGGTTCAACGGGTGTTCAAGGTCGTGTTACTGATGTGCTGGGTGATGTCATAAATCGTGCCGCTGCCGATGTTATTTACGCCTGCGGCCCGATGAAGATGCTTCAGGCTGTCGCAGAAGTTGCCTCTAGCCATGGGCTCATGAGTCAGTGTGCAGTTGAGGAGTCGATGGCGTGTGGCATCGGGGTGTGTATGACGTGCGTTCTACCCGTCATTGGCGATGATGGGGTGACGCGCATGGTGCGATCCTGTGTCGAGGGACCGATCTTCCGCGGCGATCGAGTGCGTTGGTCGGACATTGGCACAGTTCCTGTTGGCACCTACGGATCGATGCCTCTAGTAGAGGAGACCTCATGACACGCGCAGTCGTCCGACAGCACATGCCGTCTACGCCGGAGCGCGAGCCCAATGTCGACATGACTGCGCATCTCGCCTCTTTAGCGCTACCAAGCCCCGTGCTGACGGCTTCTGGGTGCTCGGGCTTCGGTAGCGAACTCGATGGCTTCTTCGACGTCACTCGCATCGGTGCGATTGTCACCAAGAGCGTTATGTGGTCACCGCGTTCAGGACGAGCGACTCCACGAATGGCTGAGACCCCGAGCGGAATGCTCAACTCGATCGGTCTCCAAGGCCCTGGAGTGAAGGCATTCGTCGAAAAAGATCTCGCCTGGCTCGTGGACAGGGGTGCGCGGGCGGTCGTCTCCATCGCGGGTGGCTCGGTCGATGAATACGTACGTGTCACAAAGTTCTTGCGCGATGTGAAGGGGATTAGCGCCCTTGAGGTCAACATCTCCTGTCCCAATGTTGAGAGTCGCGGGCAGGTCTTCGCTTGTGATCCACGTGCGGCTTCGGAGGTTATCTCCGTCGTACGTAGAGCAGCAGATCCCGCAATTCCGGTATTCGCAAAGCTCAGTCCCGACGTCACGGACATCGTGGCAATCGCCGACTCTGTCGTCCGAGCAGGCGCAGACGGGCTTTCTGTGATCAACACTTTGCTAGGAATGGTCATCGACACTGATCGCATGCGTCCAGCACTCGGCGGCATCACGGGCGGGCTTTCTGGCCCGGCGATTCGTCCGGTAGCGGTGAGATGTGTGTGGCAGATTCGGCAAGCACTGCCTGACGTGCCCATTCTGGGAATGGGTGGTATCCGCACCGGTCTGGACGCTCTTCAGTTCATCTTGGCTGGCGCCAATGCGGTATCTGTGGGTACCTCCGTCTTCAACGATCCTTCGGCTCCTATTCGTGTCCACCGCGAACTCGCCAGGGCTCTAGAGGAACGTGGATTTGGGTCACTCGAAGAAGCGGTGTCATTTGCGCATCGTCCAGAGGGCTACGAGTACGAGGGAGAGCCTGAGGAATGAGTCGCGCACCGATTGCGATCGCACTTGACGCTCCCGATCTGGAGACATTGCGTGCATGGGTCTCGCAGACCTCTGAGTATGTGACGACGATGAAAGTCGGCCTAGAGGTTTTCTGCCGTGATGGACATGCGGCGATATCAGCGGCTCGCGACGCTGCCACCACTCCGGTTGACATCTTTCTCGATTTAAAACTCCATGACATTCCTGCAACGGTTGCGGGTGCGGCCCGCGCTGTCGCGTCTGCACACCCGCGTTTTCTCACCGTGCATGCATCAGGGGGACCGGCCATGATCGCCGCTGCCGCCGAAGCACTTCCAGACACGCTC
>JBIHZU010000083.1:0-6807 GCA_044240285.1 Candidatus Nanopelagicales bacterium
AGTGGGCTGAGGGTTATCAACCGTCCTCTTAGCGGGGCCTGAGCGGTTCGGGTTACCCTCATGTCATGACCGATATCAAGCCCCGCAGCCGTGTAGTCACCGATGGCCTCGAGCGCGCCGCAGCGCGCGGCATGCTCCGAGCAGTGGGCTTCACCGACGAGGACTTCGGCAAATCCCAGATCGGCGTCGTTTCTTCGTGGAACGAGATCACTCCCTGCAACCTCTCCCTTGAGCGACTCGCCAAGTCGGCCAAGGAAGGCGTTCACGCGGCTGGTGGTTATCCGATGCAGTTCAACACGATCTCTGTCTCCGACGGCATCTCTATGGGCCATGAAGGCATGCACTTCTCGCTCGTGAGCCGCGAGATCATCACCGACTCAGTCGAAGCTGTCATGCAGGCCGAGCGGCTCGACGGCATGGTCACCTTTGCGGGTTGCGATAAGAGCCTGCCCGGCATGCTCATGGCAGCTGCCCGCCTTGATGTCGCGAGTGTGTTTGTTTATGCCGGCTCGATCATGCCCGGCCACGTCAAGCTCTCCGACGGCACCGAAAAGGAAGTCACGATCATTGACGCCTTCGAGGCTGTTGGTGCGTGCGCGCGCGGGTTGATGAGCCGTGAAGACGTCGATCTCATTGAGCGTGCTATCTGCCCAGGTGAAGGCGCATGTGGCGGCATGTACACCGCAAATACGATGGCGAGTGCTGCAGAAGCGATGGGTATGTCATTACCCGGTTCTGCTGCGCCGCCCGCAGTCGATCGACGTCGAGATGGTATCTCCCGCCACTCCGGGGAGGCAGTAGTCAACCTGATCAAGCAGGGCATCACTTCCCGCGACATCATCACCCGGCAGTCGCTGGAGAACGCCATCTCCATACTTATGGCCTTTGGTGGCTCGACCAATGCCGTGCTGCATCTTCTTGCTATCGCGCACGAGGCTGACGTTGAGTTGCATATCGAGGATTTCCATCGCATCGGTTCAAAAGTGCCGCTGCTCGCAGATCTCAAACCGTTTGGTCGCTATGTGATGACCGATGTTGATCGTGTCGGTGGTGTGCCTGTGATCATGCGTGCGCTTCTTGACGCTGGCATGCTGCACGGCGACTGCCTTACCGTGACGGGCAAGACGGTGGCAGAGAATCTCGCAGATATTGCGCCACCCGATCCTGATGGTGTGGTTCTCATGTCGGCGTCCTCGCCCCTCGACATGCACGGCGGTATCACGATTCTTGGGGGCTCCCTTGCGCCTGAAGGGGCCGTAGTTAAGAACGCTGGAGTGCCCGTCGAATCTTTTGAGGGCACAGCAAAGGTATTCGAACGCGAGCAGGCTGCAATGGCTGCACTCGAGGATGGTTCGCTGCAATCGGGCGATGTCGTCATCATTCGCTACGAAGGCCCTAAGGGCGGTCCCGGCATGCGCGAGATGCTCATGATCACGGCGGCCATCAAGGGTGCCGGCCTGGGCAAAGAACTTCTTCTCATCACCGATGGTCGCTTCTCCGGAGGTACGACTGGCCTATGCGTGGGTCACGTTGCGCCCGAAGCTGCAGATGGGGGACCCATCGGTCTGGTGAAGACCGGCGATCGCATCCGGATCGACATCGCCAGCCGCACCCTCGATCTGCTCGTCGATGACGCCGAATTGGCTCGCCGCCGCGTTGAGTTTGTGCCGCTACCTCCGCTCTACACTCGAGGTGTTCTCGCCAAATACGCAAAGCTGGTGGGCTCGGCATCCAAAGGTGCCGTTTGCGACTGAGGTAGCGCATAGACTGACCGAATGCGTAAGGGGTTAGCCCTATTTGTTGCTGGAGTCGCGGCACTGGGGCTGGTTGTGCCTGTGGCGGCTCGCGAATCGAACCTGCCGCCCTCGATCCCGGACACGCCGGTCAATCAGTTTCTCTACGACATGTGGTTCAGTCCAACGCCGTCAGAGTGGCTTCCCACGGGGACCATCGTGGCCGACTCAGGATTCCGACCGTTTCCCAACGGGTTTCCGTACGCGGGATTCGGTGATTCACTCGACGCAAACGCCCTCTTCTTTGGAACGCCCGATGAGCAATTGCAGCAAATCTCATCGAACACTATGCGCAGTCTCTATGGCGATGGTGTGTGCATCTCGACGAGAGAATTTGGCCGGAATGGTCCGTGTGCGCTGACACCTGCCGCAATCGCGTTAGGTGACTACCTCGTGCAGAAGGCGCGCGCGCAGAACCTTAGCCTTGGATTCACGTTAGCGAGTGCGGGGGTCTTCAACGGACGGATTGATCCGATTCGTTTGGGTGCGACTGCGCTAGGTGGGCAATCCACGCTTACGTTAGACACGCAAGACACCCTGTTGCGTCAATCGGCTATCCACTTGACCACACTGGCACCTTCACAGACTCCGGCACAGGTTGTTCGTACCTTGATTCGCACGATTAGGCTGGGGCGGATTCCGGCCGCATTGTTGCTCGGGTGGGAGCATGGGGCTAGGGACCTCGGGCTGAGTCTCACGCCCTATGCGATTTATCGAACAGCGCCCCGCGTGTATGACATTGCGGTCTACGACAGCAACTACCCAATGCGCGAGAGAGCCGTCCGAGTCGACGTGAATTCCAACAGATGGGAGTACTTGGCCGTCAGCGACTTTGGACAACCTGCCGAAACCATAAGTGGGGATGAAGAGACTTTGACCATGAGCCTCCTACCCATGGTTGAGTCCCTCCGGCGGCAATATTGCCCGGCATGTGCCAGCGCCGTCGCCGAAGATCTGGTTGCGTTCGATCCCATCCCTGCTGGACAGGCCGGGCTTTTCTCGTATGAGGTGTGGTCCTTGCGGGGCGATCTCATCGACGACAGTCGCATGCTTCCGTTACCTACCTTGAGTGCCCCGTTAGCAGAGCGGGCCGAACTGCCAGCCGCAAAGATCGTTCCTGACCAGGGCTACCTCATCCCTATTGATGCGACACGATTGACCGAGTCAATTCCCGTAAGTCTGCTCATCACCTCCGGTCGAGACTCTGGGCGAATCTCCTGGGAGTCGATGCCTGTCGGTGCGCAAGTTATGGTTAATGTGGAAAATCAGTGGGGAATCATCTCTGTCAAGAGTGACCAGCAGATGCAGGTGGCGCTCTCGAAGTCGTTTTCATATTCTCGGCGAAGCTATGAAGTGTCAATCTCAGGTGGAACGCCGACTCCGGCAGACGAAGCACGGGCGATAGATCTCGATCGACCCACGCAGACCGTCCGTATCGGGCATAGATATGGCAAACCGGGAAGAATGGATGTGACTGCAGCTCTACATACAGTTTCCGGTATGGCTACCTGGAGTGCCCCGGGCACGCGATGGAAGGCCAATGAAAGAATTCGCCTTGACTATTCTGAGTGGAGAGCGCTTGGCGATAAGCCTCGACTTTTGCTCCTTCGGGGTGGGGAAGTTGTGCGTGAGATTCCGATGGTGCTAGTGCCCAATTAGTTGTCGGGTGCTCTTTTGTGGTGATGTGACGCTAGTGTGTGGTTCGTGCGCAAATCACTAATCGCTCTTATCGCTTCTGTCCTCGTTCTAGGTGCGGTATCGCCAGCGTTTGGCGCGGGGCCGGTGTTGCCCCCGTCGATTCCGGATACACCTGAAAACGAGTACTACTACGACCTCTGGTTCGGTGCGCCACCTGCAGGATCCACGCCATCGGGGCGTGTTGTCGCAGACTCCGGCTTTCGCACCGTCCCCAATGGGTTCCCGTACGCGAACTACGGAGCCACTCTTGACCAGAACGCTCTGTTCTTCGGGACCCCCGACAACGTCCTCGAGCCGATGAACTCCCAAGACATGCGCTCGCTGTTTGGCGATGGCGTCTGCATCACACTGAAGAACACCACGCGAGGCGGTCCGTGCGATCTCACGCCTGCAGCAAAGTACTACGCCGAATACCTCCTAGAGTCTGTCGATTCCGTTGGCCACTGCGTGGGGTTCGCTGTTGCAGCTGCGGCCCTCTATAACGGTCTGCTCAAGCCTTCAGATCTTGGCGCATTGACGTTAGCCAATCAGTCGCAGCTCACTGTGGATACGCAGAGTGAATTGCTGCGGCAGTGGTCGACTCAGTTCTTCACGCCAACATCAAGGACTGCTCCCGCCGATGTGGTGCGCACACTGGTGCGCACGCTCAAGCCGGGTCGCGTGCCCTCGGCGATGATCATCCGGTGGCCCACCGCGCAAGGCGGACTAGAAGGTCACGGGATCATGCCGTTCGCAGTGCTCAGGAAAGCGCCTGGGCTTTACGACATCGCGGTCTATGACAACAACTACCCCGGGCAAACTCGCGCGGTCCATGTCGACATGAACGCAAACACGTGGGAGTACCTCGTGTCAGTGAATCCCTCGAGTGGACCCACAATTGCGGCCGGAAACGCCGAGACCTTGAGTATGGGGTTGATGAATATCAAGACAGCGGTGGGGAGGCAGCCATGTCCTTTCTGCGGTCCGCGAGTGCCCACGGACTTCATCGCTTTAGGTGTTTTTCCGGCATCGCAGAACGGCAAGATTGACTACGGGTTCACTGACCTCCGCGGCAAGCCGGTGCCTTCGAGCCGGATGAATGTGTTGCCTGCGCTGACTGCGATTGGCGCTAACCAGTTCGTGCTCCCAGCCGCCCAGATAGTGCGCCATAACGGCTACCGAATGTGGATCCGTACGGCTCCTGATGGCCGTACGGTCCCGATGCAGACCCAGCTCGCATCAGGCACGGGACTGCATTTTGTCGACTGGGGCAAAGTTGGTCCTGGCTCTAACGCGCGCATAACGGTGTCGGAGGGTGGCGAACTGTTTAGCGTGACGAGCAACCAGTCAGCTCGACCCAAATTGATTCAAGTCTTTCAGCAGCGCGAGCGGCATTACACCGTTGTGGCGAGTGGAGGAGACGTGACCGCCAAGGGGGTCTCGCGTTACCAACGCTTGGACCGAGCCGACGGCCTGCTGGTGATGGGGCACAGCGACAACCGCAAGGGCTCGCTCTCGATTCGGGTCACCCTCGAGACGGCTACCGGTCCAGCGGTTTTCCGAGCCGAGAACGTTTCCTGGTCGCTCGGCCAGCACCTGGCCTTCGACTACGACAACTGGCGTAGCCTCAACCAGACCCCAACTTTGTGGGTCCGGGACGCGGCAACAGGGGCCAATATCCGCGCGATTTCGCTCGTGAAGCTCGGCTGACCCCAAGTCCGGGGAAATGTGGGCCAAACCACTAGTCACAATGGCCCCAGAGGGGGTAGGCTCTCCTCTCGTGCGGAAGATTCTTGTAGTAGTAGGCAGGCGCGCGGGCTGAGCCCCACGAGTCGGTTTAACCGCGCGCCCTCCGAGACCAACCGGTCCGGGGGGTGTTTGTTTATGAGGCACGTGAGTTCCAAGTAGTGGAAGTAGGAGAAATGAGCGAGCAGATCACCGGGGCGCAGAGCCTGATCCGTGCCATGGAGCGCGCGGGCGTCACGGACGTATTCGGCATCCCGGGTGGGGCGATTCTCCCGGCGTACGACCCGCTCATGGACTCCAAGCAGATCCGCCACATTCTCGTGCGTCACGAGCAGGCCGGCGGCCACGCGGCTGAGGGCTATGCCGCGGCAACCGGTCGTGTCGGCGTCTGCATGGCTACCAGTGGCCCGGGTGCGACCAACCTCGTGACACCGATTGCTGATGCCCACATGGACTCCGTGCCCATGGTGGCGATCACCGGTCAGGTACCCAAGGCCGCGATCGGCACCGACGCGTTTCAAGAGGCCGACATTCGCGGCATCACGATGCCGATTACCAAGCACAACTTCCTCGTAACCGATCCTGCCGAGATTCCACGTGCGATCGCCGAGGCGTTCCATCTTGCGTCAACCGGTCGCCCTGGTCCGGTGCTCGTCGACATTTCCAAGGACGCCTTGCAGAAGATGACGACGTTCAACTGGCCAGATCACATCGATCTACCCGGCTACCACCCCGTGACCAAGCCGCATAGCAAGCAGGTGCGCGAGGCCGCTCGGATGATCGTGGAGTCCAAGCGCCCGGTGCTGTATGTGGGTGGTGGGGTCATTCGCGCAGACGCATCGGCGGAACTTCTCCGATTCGCCGAGCTCATCGGGGTGCCGGTCGTGACCACTCTGATGGCCCGCGGTGCATTCCCCGATAGCCATGCTCAGCATCTGGGCATGCCCGGCATGCACGGCACCGTCGCTGCGGTGGGCGCATTGCAGCGCTCAGATCTACTCATCACGATCGGCGCACGTTTCGATGATCGTGTGACTGGGCATCTCGCGTCGTTCGCTCCCGAAGCCAAGATCATTCACGCCGACATCGACCCCGCCGAGATCTCCAAGAACCGCACCGCTGACGTGCCCATCGTGGGTGATGCGCGCGAGATCCTCGTCGAACTCTTCACCGCTGTCGAAGCCGAATTTGCTGCCGGCAACCGCGGTGACTACGAGGAGTGGTGGCAGACCGTCGGTCGCTGGCGCGATACCTATCCGCTGGGCTACGCACATCCCGAAGATGGCACGCTGTCTCCTGAGTTCGTACTCGAGCGCCTGAGCGCGATCAGTGGCCCTGAATCGGTCATTGCCTCCGGCGTTGGTCAACATCAGATGTGGGCCGCGCAGTTCATCAAGTACGAGCACCCGCGCACCTGGCTTAACTCCGGTGGTCTGGGCACGATGGGCTATGCCGTGCCCGCTGCCATGGGAGCTAAGGTCGGTCGTCCTGATGCAACTGTCTGGGCGGTCGATGGTGATGGCTGCTTCCAGATGACCAATCAGGAACTTGCTACTTGTGCCATCAACGAGATCCCGATCAAGGTTGCGCT
>JBIHZU010000084.1:0-6781 GCA_044240285.1 Candidatus Nanopelagicales bacterium
TCTATTCGCAGGAAAAGCCCGACGACCATTTCCGGACCAGTACGTCTTATCCGGACGTCATAGGCCCTGCATTCCTTTCGCTCCTGGGCGATCACACAATGTCCGAGGCTCAACAGATCGTCGATGTCGGAGGAGGAGATGGACGTCTTCTCTCAGCGATGCGCGCAGCGTGGATCGAGTCAGGGCGCGACCCAGTACTTCTGGAATGCACGCTCGTGGACATCCGAGCATCAGAGTCCCCTCATGTCGTCACTGTTGTTGGAGACGCCCGCACCTGCCTGAATAGGATTTTCCCGCGGGGCATTCACGGCCTGCTGATCGCACATGAATGGCTTGATGATATCCCCTGCGATGTGGTCGAAGTCGACGATCTTGGCAAGCGCCGACTCGTCCTCGTTGATGTAGAGACGGGACGAGAGTCATTTGGGCCAGCAGTTGATGATCCCGTTGCCGTACGTGATTTTGGATTCGATGAGCGCGGCGCTCACTGGCTGGACACTTGGTGGCCCATCGAAGAACCTGGCAGCCGGGCAGAGGTAGGAATCACTCGCGATGATGCTTGGCGCACCTGTGTGGACCTCGTCGTAACAGGTGTCGCGGTTATGGTCGACTACACGCACACGCGCGATACCCGCGATCCGCAAGGAAGCCTCGCTGGCTACGTCAAAGGCCGACGAGTCCCACCGATTCCCGACGGGAGCTGCAACATCACAGCGCATGTAGCGGTCGACGCCCTAGCTGACATATCCACCCCGCCGCAACATCGTGTGCGATCGCAACGGGACGCCTTGGACCAATTGCGCCTTCCCGATGATCCCCTGGCGCGCCTGTACGCCGAGGGGCGCCTCGCCACATTGCGAGCGGCCAATGGCCTCGGGAATTTCACTTGGCTGGAACATCACGCGGGACGTCCCGCTCGACATGCCACGATGACCTCGTGAGCAGTGAAGTGACCGTTGCGGTTGGGCCCGGGAGCGACCGCGCAGACATCACCTTGGATCTGGGCGATCTGCATCCGACCAGTCACGGCGGACTTCGCCTCAAGTTGGCTCTTGATGGCGATGTCATTACTACTGCCGAGGGACTACCTGGCTTAATGCACCGCGGTGCGGAGAAGCTCTTCGAGGCACGCGACTACCGACAAATCATCATGCTCGCCGATCGCCACGACTGGCATGGTGCCTTTGGATCAGAAGTGGGCGTGGCTCTTGCCGTTGAGCAACTCGCAGGCATCAGTGTGCCCGAACGCGCGACCCTCCTTCGCACGCTGCTTTGCGAAATCACTCGTATCCAATCGACTTTGATTTTTGCCGGTGTCCCGCTCGGAGCGAACTCTGCACTGGTATTGCGTGAACGTTGGCTTGACCACATTGAGACCTACACAGGCAATCGCGTGCATCCAATGATCTGTCGGGTAGGTGGCCTCGCCATGGATGTAACCGACGACTGGCTTCGGGCTACATCGCAGCTGGTCGAAGCCACTCGAGAGTCTGTCGAGATGCTGAAGCGTGATCTCAACGATCGGAGCGATTCTTGGCGAGGCGTTGCGATTCTCTCTGCAGAGTCCGCTTCGGAATTAGGGGCATCAGGACCCGCTGCACGCGCAAGTGGACTTGACGTAGACCTACGCAGGGACGATCCCTACCTTGCTTACGACCGAATGCCTTTGCGAGTGATCACCAAATCTGCTGGCGATGCGTCGGCACGCTTTGAGGTATTGGTGGAACAGATTCCCGTTTCCTTGAACATCATCGACACCTGCATCGACAATCTTGGCTCGGTCTCAGGCCCGATTGACGTTCGCCTACCGAAGGTGCTCCGAGCGCCCGAAGGCGAGACGTACGTGTGGACGGAGAATCCGACTGGGATAAACGGATACCACTTGGTCTCACACGGTGAGCCAGCACCATGGCGCTTGAAGATCCGCTCCGGCGGATTCGGAAACTTGCAGGCACTTGCGGCGGCACTCCCGGGCACGGCCATCTCAGACTTAGCGATCGCGATCGCCTCATTCGCCCTAGCCGCTGGCGATGTCGACCGCTGACTACTTGGCGTCGTGCTCGCGAAGGTAAGTCGCAAATCGCGCACGCAGCAGAGCTTCTGTGTCCGGATCGAACTTGTCGGAGAACATCTCCCGAACAGCGCGCACCGTCTCTGTAAAGGTGCCACCGATAGATCCAAGGTCGCCGCCTTCACCTTCGATGGCCACCATTCCCGGCATGTGCGAGAAGAGATCGGTGAAGAACCCGATGTCAAGGTGATGCTCAGCCACTTTGAATGCTCGGTGACGCAAATCGTCGAATGGCAGGTCCTCGTACACGACGTCGCTCATGGCCGCAGCCTAGTGTCTTGGGCATCATCGCGCGGATCCTGGGGCAACCGGCACATAGCCTCGAGCCACACCCCGACGACAGCCATAGCCAACGCCCCAGCTGCAGCGAGACCAGCGAGCAGCAGCGCAGATCGCCCGGCCGCGGTCGACGCGTTAGGCGTCTCGCCGATCAGTATGCCGAGGTACAGGCCCCCCACAATGGAGCCCACACGTGATGCCGCCATGGCAAGCGCGGCGGTGCGAGCAGCGACAAGAGGCGGGAGCGGATTGGTGGGCCTGATGCGCTCACCAAGCCTGGTGCGTCGCGGCAGCCGCGGCCGGCACAGAAGTGTCCAGATGAGTAGCGCCACCGCTAACGACAACAACGTCACAGATGCGAGCCACGGCACAGGCAGCGCACGGCCGGTGAATGCGGTCACAACCTGAGCGAGTGCCCAGCCGAGAGCCGCTGTCACCACCACGAGCATGAGGAGCATCCGTACACGTGTGGGCCTCATCGTTCGCCCCGCCCAGCGTCGAGGGCGAGGTCAGTCAGCCGAACACCATGCATCGAAAGTGCAGATATGAGTTCGGCCACCGACTGATCACCGATACGTGCCAACGGGTCAACGTCAAGAAGGGGACGGCATACGAATGAACGCTCATGCGCGCGGGGATGCGGCAACGTCAGCACCTCTGAGGTCAGTTGTGCTGTTCCCATCGTGATGATGTCGATATCCAAGGTGCGCGGCCCCCACCTCACTTCGCGAGTGCGATGCCACTCACTTTCGATCGCTTGCGCACAGATGAGTAACTCATGCGGTTCAAGAGAGGTTTCTCCCGCGAAGACAGCGTTGAGATAGGCAGGTTGCTCTGGTCCACCAACAGGATCGGTTTCGTAGACTCGAGAAACTGCCGTGACGGTGACGCCAGGGGTAGCTATCAAAGCATCAAGCGCACCCTGCAACGCAGCTGCCCGATCGCCCAGATTCGCACCAACGGACACGACGAAAGGATTCACCGGGTCCTCGTGATCGTCACTGAGACATCAGCAAACTCGACTGAGATAGGCGCCTGCGGCTTGTGCACCACAATCGTCACACTAGTGACGCCGTCGACATCCAAACAGGCTGTTGCACAATTCTCGGCAAGAGTCTCAATGAGTTGGACCGGCTCACCGCTGACAATTGAATGAATCATCTCTGAGACCTGCGAGTAATCGACGGTGGCAGCGAGGTCATCCGTCGCGGCGGCGCGAGCAATGTCGACTCCTAGTACGGCGTCGATAATGAAATATTGCCCGTCACGGCGCTCCGACTCCAAGACACCATGGAATCCGCGAACCCGCAGGCCGCTTATCGTGATGAAATCCGTCATCGCACACCTCGCATTGCTGAAACTACTTCAACCGCGTCGCGCGAACTTCGCGGCTCATGAACTCGCACACCCCACACGTCTTGTGATGCCATCAAAGCGGTGATGGCAGTCGTAGCATCGTCACGTTCATTCATTGATCGTGGTTCATCACCTCTGGCAAGGAGCTCGCCGAGGAATCTCTTGCGCGACGCCCCAATCAGCAACGGGAGGCCAGTCGCTAGCAAAGATTCGAGGTGCTGGAGCAATTGCCAGTTGTGGCTCGGAGTCTTGGCAAACCCAAGTCCAGGATCAATAACAATGCGTTCAGGCACGATGTCGCAGGCGGTCGCTGCATCTACTCGCGCTCGCAGCTCCGCAACGACGTCCAAGACAACGTCGGCGTAGTTCGCCAGAGTGTCCATCTGCGAGCTTTGCCCACGCCAATGCATCAGGACAACTGGCACAGCAACAGTGGAGAGGTAGGGCAACATCTGCGGATCAGCCAGACCACTGCTCACGTCATTGACCATGCAAGCCCCGGCTGAGACGCAGGCTTCCGCGACTTCGGCGCGCATGGTGTCGATGCTGACCGGCACACCTGCAGCCACCAGAGCCACCACCACTGGTTGGACACGACGAAGTTCTTCGGACGCACTGACTCGCTCCGCGCCAGGACGAGTCGACTCACCGCCAACATCAACAATGTCGGCGCCACGCGAGTGCATCTCCATGCCATGCGCTATCGCGGTCCCAGAGTTGAGCCAGCGGCCACCGTCAGAAAACGAATCAGGCGTCACATTAAGGACTCCCATGACTGTGGTCCGTTCAAGCGCAGCTAAGGCAGCAGGCAGTCCAGCAGGGCGACGCATCGTCAGCCCACGATCAGCGACATCGCCTCGGCGCGCGTCGCAGGGTCACGCATACTGCCACGCACTGCGCTCGTCACCGTGGATGCGCCAGGTTTGCGAATGCCTCGCATAGACATGCAGAGGTGTTCGCATTGCATCACCACAATTGCGCCACGTGGGCGCAGAATCTTCACGAGCGAATCAGCAATCTGACTCGTGAGACGCTCTTGGACCTGCGGTCGCTTGGCGTACATATCGACCAGTCGGGCAAGTTTGGATAGACCGGTGATGCGTCCTTCCGCACTTGGGATATAGCCCA
Source organism: Candidatus Nanopelagicales bacterium (assembly GCA_044240285.1). Classification (GTDB taxonomy): domain Bacteria; phylum Actinomycetota; class Actinomycetes; order S36-B12; family S36-B12; genus CAINMH01. The sequence goes on from JBIHZU010000084.1 coordinate 4,835, forward strand.
CGTGAGCGACGCCATGGAATGGCACGAGGTGATGTTCGCAGACGCTATGCACTTCAATGTCTTTGACCAACACCATCTCCTCATGCCCGAGGTCAAACGTCGTCGCGAGTACGTCTTCAGCCGATTGACGCATGCCCGCGAAAATCTCGGCGTAGGCACGTGCCACGCGCGCCGGAGTGTCCTTGAGCCCATCACGATCGGGGTTCTCCCCGATGCCGATCAGAATCTCTCGCACCGCCCGCTCAACCCGGTCAGCGTCGTAGGGGCCCACCGGCTCTTCACCGATGGAGATCGGGTTCAGATCGCCGCTCACGACAGCCTCTAGTTGAGATCGTCAGTAGCGGATGCAGAGTGGTCGGGTGAGTGAGAACCGTTCATCTCTGCCTGAGTGAGCACGGGTCCGCGCGAGTCGGGAACTCGACGAGCAGAACCAGTCCAAGCCGGGCGAGGGGTGCGAAGGCGAAGATCGGAGAAAATCGCCTCAACCTGTCCCTTGTCGAGAGTTTCCTTCTCCAGCAATTCGAGGACCAGGCGATCGAGGATGTCGCGGTTGTCGACGAGAATCTCATAGGCCTCGTGATGCGCGGCATCAATGAACACGCGCACCTCTTCGTCAATCGCGGCGGCCACCTCTTCGGAGTAGTCCCTGACATGCCCCATGTCGCGCCCGAGGAAAACTTCACCCTGCTCTTGGCCATAACGAATGGCACCGAGACGCTCGGTCATACCGAATTGCGTGACCATCGCACGAGCGACTGCTGTCGCCTTCTCAATGTCGTTGGACGCACCAGTCGTCGGATCGTGGAAAATCAACTCTTCGGCAGCGCGGCCACCGAGCATGTATGCAAGTTGATTAAGCATCTCGCTGCGTGTCGTGGAGTACCGCTCAGATTCAGGGAGCACCATCGTGTAACCAAGTGCCCGACCACGCGGCAGGATCGTGATCTTATGTACCGGATCATTGCCCGGCAAGGCCGCGGCCACTAGCGCATGCCCACCTTCGTGGTAGGCGGTGATCTTCTTCTCGTGATCACTCATGACTCGCGAACGCTTCTGCGGACCGGCAATAACACGATCAATCGCCTCGGTCATCTCCTCATTGGAAATGAACTGCTTACCGAAGCGAGCAGTGAGGAGTGCAGCTTCGTTGAGAACATTGGCTAGGTCAGCACCCGTGAAACCCGGCGTGCGGCGTGCAACTGCCATCAAGTCAATATCGCCCGAGATCGGCTTGCCACGGGCATGGACCTTGAGGATGTCAAAGCGACCGGTGAGGTCTGGGCGCTCAACAGCAATCTGACGATCAAAGCGGCCCGGCCGAAGAAGCGCAGGGTCGAGAATGTCAGGACGGTTGGTAGCGGCGATCAGAATCACTCCGGCAGAAACGTCGAAACCATCCATCTCAACGAGCAGCTGGTTGAGGGTCTGCTCACGCTCGTCATGGCCACCGCCGAGGCCGGCACCACGATGGCGACCCACTGCGTCAATCTCGTCAACAAAGATGATGGCTGGCGCGTTGGTCTTAGCTTGCTCGAACAGATCGCGTACGCGGCTTGCGCCGACGCCTACGAACATCTCGACGAAGTCCGAACCAGAAATTGAGAAGAACGGAACCCCAGCCTCGCCAGCGACCGCACGAGCGAGCAGAGTCTTTCCAGTGCCGGGGGGACCGTACAGGAGAACGCCCTTAGGAATCTTGGCGCCAACTGCTTGGAACTTCGCCGGCTCGTCAAGGAATTCCTTGATCTCCTGGAGTTCTTCAACCGCCTCATCTGCGCCAGCAACGTCAGCGAACGTCGTCTTGGGCATGTCCTTTGAAACAGCCTTAGCCTTGGATTTGCCAAAGTTCATGATGCGATTGCCGCCGCCCTGCATTTGGCTCATGAAGAAGAACAGCAGCAGGACGATCAATGCGATCGGGAGAAGCGAAACGAGAAGGGTGACCAG
>JBIHZU010000085.1:0-6722 GCA_044240285.1 Candidatus Nanopelagicales bacterium
GCGTCGGTACCTATTGTTGGCGCACCAGATGCGCGCGTTTCTCAAGGTGATGCAGCGCTTGCCCGTGAACTTCTGGTGTGTGCGGTCCGCGAAACCTTCGAGGAGTCTGGTGTGCTTCTCGCCTCGGGTGCTGAAGTTCTCCGCGCTGCAAGCGACGCCAATCGTGTGAACGTGGAGGCTGGCGGCTCACTTGCCGCGTTGCTGAACGATCATCAGTTGAGCATCCCAGCGGATGAGATACCGATCTGGAGTCATTGGGTAACACCAGAGTTTCAATCACGTCGCTTCGACACCCGTTTCTATGTTGTAGGGCTTCCCGAAGGGCAAGAACCGAAGGACGTCAGCGGAGAGTCGGATAGCGCGATCTGGGTACGCCCCGAAGACGGATTACGCCAACGTTATTCCGGCGAAATGCCCATGATGATCCCTACGGCGACAACGCTGCGAGAGATCTCGGAGTTCCCATCTGTTGCGGAGGTCTTAGCGGAGGCACGACGACGCGTGGTGCAGCCGCTACTCCCATTTCACAATCCAGAAACCGATCAATGGACTCTGCTACACGCCTACGAAGGATCCGAAGTCGACTACGAATCAAGGGAATTCATTCTTGGTGAAGTCGATGCCGTCAAGAAAGGCCTGGTCGCCGGCGAATGAGCGGGCGCCTGATCCCCGTGTCTGATCGTCCGTGGTCGGGCGGTCGAGTGTCTCCACGCGCCGTATGCGTGCTCGCCCCGAACGCGAGTCCGATGACCTTGGATGGGACCAACACGTGGATCCTTGCTGAGCCAGGCGCACATGAAGCCCTTGTCATTGATCCGGGTCCACTCGACGAGTCGCACCTCACTGCCATATCCAGTGCAGCCCACGATCTTGATGTGAAGATTTCGGTCATCGCTTTGACGCACGATCACATTGATCATTCAGAAGGAGCTGCAGAGCTCGCAGCCCGAACTGGTGCGCAGGTGCTGGCGTGGCGAGATCACAGTCTTCTCACTTCGCACTCTCTGCTCGTGGATGGTCTTGAAGTCGAAGTTCTACCTACTCCTGGGCATTCCGCTGACGGCGTGACGTTCTATTGCCGAGCTGACGCGGCATTGCTTACTGGCGACACCGTGCTGGGACGAGGTACAACAGTTGTCGCTTGGCCCGACGGCAATCTCAGCGACTATCTTGACTCGTTGCAACTCTTGCGCGACGCAGCCTCGAATGCACGCTTATTGCTTCCTGGGCACGGACCTGCGCTCAACGATCCTGCCCAGATTCTTACCGAATATGTGGAGCATCGCCAAACGCGATTGCAGCAAGTACGCGAAGCGCTCACGGCAGGCGCACGGAATCCAGATGAAGTAGTTGACGTGGTCTACGCGGGGCTTGACCCTGCGTTGCGTGAAGCCGCGTTGTTGTCAACACGTGCACAACTTGCCTATCTGGCAGATTAGCCAGCGCGCTTATTGAGACGCTCGACATCAAGAAGCACGACGGTGCGTGGCTCGAGTGAGATCCATCCACGCTGGGTGAAATCAGCGAGTGCCTTATTGACCGTCTCGCGCGAAGCGCCCACGAGTTGTGCGATTTCTTCCTGCGTCATGTCGTGATGCACCACAAGACCACTGTTGGTCTGCTCACCAAACTTGTCGGCCAGGTCCAGCAGTGCCTTGGCAACGCGGCCGGGCACATCGGAAAATACGAGATCTGCCATCGCCTCATTGGTGCGACGAAGTCGGCGGGCGAGTGCCTGCAGGAGTGCCTGTGCGACCTCTGGACGTCCGGTGAGCCACGGGCGGAGGTCGGCATTGCCAAGACCAATGAGGTGGGCGTCGGTAAGTGCCGTCGCCGTCGACTGGCGTGAACCGGGATCGAAGAGTGAGAGTTCGCCGAACATCTCGCCAGGCCCGAGTACAGCCTGTAGCGATTCGCGACCATCCGGTGAGGTCTGCCCGAGCTTGATCTTGCCGTCGAGGATGACGTACATCCGGTCCCCCGGATCGCCCTCGGCAAAGACCTCGTCGCCCTTGCTTACGCGCTGATCCACCATGCTTGCTCGCAGCGCCGAAGCAGCGTCTGCGTCAAGCGCCCGGAACAGGGGCGCCTGCATAAGCGCATCATTCATCGTGACAACCTCCTGTTTCCTAGTCTCGCGTATGCCTGCCTTTGCCTGAGCAGCAGGGGCGGGACTCCCACCCCAGTCTCTCCCGAAGCACCCCTATGCGCAGTCCCACGGCTCAGCTGGAACGTACTCTTAGGGAGTGTCCCCCATCCGTGAGACGCCCACGGCGCTGGTCCGTAGGGCTCGCAAGGTATATCGGGTGTTACAAGAGACCTACCCCGATGCTCACTGCGAGCTTGATTTTGCGACGCCCCTCCAACTCCTTGTGGCGACGATGCTCTCGGCTCAGTGCACTGACGTGCGGGTCAATCAGGTCACCCCGGCTCTCTTCCGGGCCTACCCGACCGCCGCCGACTTCGCGAGTGCTGATCGCTCTGATCTCGAACGACTTATCGAGTCCACCGGGTTCTTTCGCACCAAGGCAGCCAATATTCAGGCCACCGCGGCGATTTTGTGCGCCGACTACGCCGGCGAAGTCCCGGCCGATCTCGATGCGTTGGTGAAACTGCCTGGGGTCGGGCGCAAGACCGCCAATGTCGTCCTCGGCAACGCCTTCGAAATTTCCGGTCTGACGGTGGACACCCACGTCGGGCGACTCTCGCGCCGATTGGGCTGGTCGACCCACACTGATCCGGTCAAGGTGGAGACTGACTTAGCGGCCCTAGTCCCCGTCAAAGATCACACCATGCTGTGCCACGTGTTGATTTTCCACGGGCGCCGGTGTTGCGATGCGCGCAAACCTGCCTGCCATTTATGCCCGGTTGCCCAGTGGTGTCCTAAGCAGGGTGTCGCCGCATGACGACCCAAGGTGGACGTACGCCATCTCTGCAAGGAACACTTTTCTCCGATGTGCTCTCCGATGTGCCGGCTGTGTTGCATGATTTTGCGCGAGCGGCAAGCCGTGCTCGTTCAGAAGACTTGACTGATTTTCTTCCGCCTACAGAAGGTGGACGCGATTCCGCGGTACTCGTACTTTTTGGAATGTCACAGGATCAGGAGTTGGATGTCCTTGTCATCGAGCGAGCGCATGACATGCGGTCGCACGCTGGTCAACCCGCATTTCCAGGTGGTGCTGTTGACGTGAGCGATGGGGGGCCAATCGCTGCCGCGCTTCGCGAAGCTCAGGAGGAGACTGGACTTGATCCGACAGGTGTTCGGGTGTTCGGGCTACTTCCCGATCTCTTCATTCCCATCTCCGATTTTGTAGTGACACCTGTTCTCGGCTGGTGGCAATCGCCTTCACCGGTCTTCGCTCGTGATCCAGCAGAAGTAGCGAGTGTGCATCGCATCCGATTATCGGAGTTTGCTGATCCCAGCAATCGCACGCGAGTGCGGCACCCTTCTGGATATATCGGCTATGGATTTGGCGTACGTGGCCTGATGATGTGGGGCTTCAGCGCAGGCATTATGTCGGGAATTCTCGACCTCGGTGGCTGGACGCAACTCTGGGATCGACGTCGAATGACGGACGTAGATACACCATGAACATTGTTGACTGGGTGATCATCGGCGCGCTAGTTGTGTTCGCATGGTCTGGCTGGCGCCAAGGATTTATTGCCGGAATTCTTTCGTTCGTCGGGTTCCTTGGTGGTGGGCTAGTTGCTGCGTACATCGTGCCGAGGGTCGTCAACACTTTCGCGACCCCGAGTCTGTGGGAAGCAATCATCGTGGCAACTGTTGTACTTGCTGCAGCGTTACTGGGCCAAGCGCTCGCTGGTGGGCTCGGTCGTCGGTTACGCGGTCGCATCACCTGGCGTCCTGCGCAGGCAGTGGATCACGTGGGCGGAGCCGCACTCAACGTTCTCGCACTCGTAGTCGTTCTGTGGATTATTGCTTCATCCATTGCACTTCTACCTGACGTGGCCTTTACTCGCAGTATCCGCGAGTCAACCGTCCTCTCGACAGTTGATCGCGCAGTCCCCGACCCAGCCCGTAATCTCTTTTCGGGCATCCGCAAAGCTTTCGAGTCGTCAGACTTCCCTCGCGTGTTTGCTGGCATAGGCGAAGCCGCTGGTCCAGAAGTTGCAGCACCCGACGATCGAGTCCTGCGACGACCTGCTGTGCGTGCGACGTGGAAGTCAATCGTGCGTGTGTCAGGGTCAGCCCCTGAATGCACTACAGAGGTGACCGGCTCAGGATTCGTGATTGCTCCGGATTACGTGATGACTAATGCACATGTCCTTGCGGGAGTCTCGGATCCCTCGGTCTCGATCCCTGGCTTTGTCACCAGCCGCTCTGCAGACGTTGTCTATTTTGATTCGTCGATAGACGTGGCGGTTCTTCATGTTCCTGGGTTAGGTGCAGTGCCCCTTCAGTTTTCCGATGTCTTGGCCTCGACCGGTGATCCGGCGGTCGTAGCTGGATTCCCGGGCGGTGGCCCGCTCGACGCCTCAGCGGCTCGGGTTCGCGCTCTTATTGAAGCGCGAGGTGAGGACATTTACGGACAAGCTGGGGTGGTCCGGTCGGTCTACTCACTTCGGGGGAGCGTTATCCCAGGCAACTCGGGTGGCCCGTTGCTGTCACCCGAGGGGCAGGTCTACGGAATGGTGTTCGCGTCCGGCTTGGGTGATCCGACCACTGGCTACGCTCTCACAGCCGAGCAGGTCGCGCCTGCCGTGGCAGCCTCGAGTGGAGCAACTGCCGTTTTGGACACTGGCAGCTGTCGCACGCGTTAGTTACTCCCGCCTATTGGCTAGTCGCTGAAAGATGACTGTTTAGGCAGTCACGCGGCGCAGCCAAGGAATCAGTGCCGCGTTGAATGCGTCGGGATCTTCCTCCTGTGGGAAGTGTCCAAGGTTGGGCAAGATTGCCGTTTCGTAGTCACCGGTCACCCAGTGATCGCTGCCTTCGATTGAAGAGACCAAGATCGCTGGGTCCTCTGCGCCATGCATCTGCAGCACGGGCACGTCAATCGCGGTGCCCATTTGCGAGTTATAGCGAATCCCATCCGTGCGCAGGATCGAGCGAAGTGCCCACCGGTGGTATTCGATCGCACAGTGCGCTGTTGGCCACAGCGTAAAGACAGTTCGGTAGATATCGCTCGTGGCCTCATCGGGCCAACTTGGTGTCGCCGACCACTCGCACAACAAGTCACGAACGCGTTCAGCATGATCACGTGTGAGGGATTTCTCAGGTGCCCATGGCAACTGGAAGCCAAGCGCATACATCGACTTTTTCCGTTGATGTCGGTCGCGCAGAATTGCACGACGAAGCGCTTTGGGATGCGGCATACCTACTGCAGCAATGGCATGCGTGACCTCAGGCTCATACACGCCCATCGACCATGCGATGAGGCCCCCCCAGCCATGGCCCACCACGACTGCGTGTTCTTCGCCCAATGATCGAATCACGGTGCCAACATCTTCGACGAGCGTGAGGGGGTCGTAGCCGTGCGGTGTGTGATCAGAGCCGCCGTAGCCTCGCAAGTCCATTGCCACCACATGAAACCCCGCATCGGCAATCGCAGTCAGTTGGTGACGCCACGTCCACCAAAATGTGGGAAAGCCATGGAGAAACAACACGGTTGGACCTTCGCCAGCTTCCACCACATGAAATCGGGATCCATGCGCCGCCACGTCGCGGTGCGCCCACGGTCCGGGAGTACGTACGAGATCCGCTGGTGGCAGTGATCCAGACGGCGTTACGAATCGCGGCGCGTCAGTCACTTCGATTCTGGCGGCGTCTGTCCGCTGAGGGCGTCTTTCGTGCGCTGCAGCTCGCGCTTGAAGCGTTCAGGACCCTTGATCGATTTGGCTCGGTTGCGACCGAGCGCGAAGAGGATCACCGCAGCAATGAAGAGCAACAGAACCACGATGCCGAAGCCAGCCCAGACCGGCAGTCCGATCGCGACAAGAACGTAGGCCAGAGTGACAAGCAGGAAGATGAAGCCCAGGGCAGCCAGTGTGATGCCACCGATGATGAGAGCGCTGGTGGCGGCCACGGCCTTGCCGGTGTCCTTCAACTCGACTTGTGCGAGTTCGATCTGCGCCTTGGCGAGTCGGGAGAAGTCGTTGGCTGCGGTAGCGAGCAGACCCTTGAGGGACGTATTCGCGCGAGGCTTTGTCGACATGCTGCTCCTACTGGCGTGTGTGTCCCTGAAGACTATCCGCTCAGCGACCATGTGCCGCCACTAGTGGCGGAAATCAGCCTGAAAATCGGCTAGTCGAGCGCTTGTGAACGGTAATGCTTATTGCGCGCTAGCAGGACGATGGATGCGAGCCCGGCGGCAATCACCGACGCTGTGAGAACTGCAGCCTTGCCACTTGCGAGATTTGCGATGGAAGCGGGATAGGCCAGTTCGCATACCAGTAAGGAGACGGTGAATCCGATCCCAGCCAAGAGCCCGACAGCGGCGACGTCCTTCCATCTAATCTCAGGAGAGAGGCTCGCGCGCGTGAACCGCGCAGTAACCCAGGCACCGCCGAAAACTCCGATGGGTTTGCCCACCACGAGTGCGATGATCACTGCGATGCCCACTGGTGTGGTGATTGCCTCAATGAGGCCAATGGACCGAAGATCTACTCCGGCCGCGAGAAAGGCGAAGAGTGGCACACATAATCCAGCGCTCAGGGGCAACAACATTGACTGCAGGCGATCGGCAGGAGAACGCTCCTCA
>JBIHZU010000086.1:0-6713 GCA_044240285.1 Candidatus Nanopelagicales bacterium
CCCGCGCGGGCCACCGCATCAATCTCGCGCCCTTTCAGGTGCAAGGAATGAGCCAGAGTCCAGTTGTTGGTCAGTGCGCCCAGCCTGACCAAGTAGTCGACATCACCACCGCCCGTCATTGCCTCGAACTCCCGAACAGATAACCAAGGCGTACCTGCTGCACAGTGATTCGTGATCTTTAGCCCTCGCTTTTGGGCAAGGCGTACACCCTCAATGATGAGTTCATCGGACGTCGCATTGTGCAGCATCCAGTTAGCACCGGTCTCGATTGCCAGACCCATGTGTATGCGTCCCGCGTGGCCATCCCAGCGGCCGACAACTTCATCGGCATACGCCACTTCCTCTTCCAGAGACCGAGAATTGGGAAAGGCAGGATACTTCGTCGAAAACGGGGGCGACGGAGTGTGCCTCATTTCCTTCCCCACCACTTGCCGCACACCGACTTCGACAGCTGGCGCAATGATTGCCGCCAGACTCGCATCGTCATTGACGTTGACGAGGTGGTTGAGCGAACACGTGGTGCCAGTCTTGATCTGCTCGATGGCCCCTAGGTAGGCGGCGATACGTAGGTCCTCATTTGTGAGGGTCATTAGGAGCGGAATCGTCACCTGGTCTAACCAGTCTTCTAAGAGCAGCCCTTCGCCCGTGTTCTTGAACAGACTGCCCCAATGGTGATTGTGTCCATTGATCAATCCGGGCATAGTCAACATGCCCTTCAGGTCAATTACCTCGCTAGCCGACGGCAATGGGTCCGTGGCGCAACTGCCGATTCCAGTGATGAGGTTGCCCTCGATGAGAATCCATCCATCGGGGATCACCCGACGCTCGGTATCGACCGTGACCACGTATGCATGGGTAAGCAGAATCGACATTGACGTATGTCCTCTCAATTTGGCGAGATTGCCCTATTGCATTTCTGAGAATGTTCGAATGATCGTTGCTTGATCAGCGCCTGACCTCAAGAGCAGGAGTAACAACAGCCTGGCCTTCATGGAAGTCAATGAGCCGGCCGAGATGACTCCTACGCGCAGCAGATCTTGTTCAGATCCGGGAAACGCATACGTGGCAGTGAGTGTGGGCCCAGATCTCGTACGCGAGGACATCACTACCGGGATGCGTTTCGCTATCTCGCTAATCGGTTCAACCAACCACGACGGAATGTGGCCAGCGCCCATAGTCTCAATGACAAGACCGTCCGCGAGGCTCGCCGCCGTCAAACCGAGTCCGTCGTCGTCGAGTCCGATGACGACCACGGGTACGGATGCCGACGCGCGCACTGGCTTGGCCATCACATAGGCACCTCGGTTGCGCAAAGCGAATGGCGCGACAACGGCGCCCTCGATGATCGTCCCCATCGGTCCCGATGCCGGTGACGCGAACGCCGATGGTTTTGTCGAATGCGACTTGGAGACGAGTCGTGCGGCATGTATCTCATCGCCTAGGACTACGACAACTCCGCCAAAATCGATAGCGGATGCGGCTGTGACCACAGCGCCGCTCAAGTTCGCATCGCCATCGGGACCAGGCGCCGCTGGTGATCGCATAGCACCTGTGACAACGATGGGCTTCGATGTCTGAATCAGCAGATCAAGGCAGAACGCAACCTCCTCGATGGTGTCCGTCCCCTGCACCACGACGACACCCGCTGCATCACCATCGAGTTTTTCTGTGATGAGCGACGCCAACTCATAGATGTCATCAAGGCGAAGCGATGCCCCGGGCAGCTTTCGGAAATCATGCAAGACAACCTTCGCGGTCGTCTCCATCCCAGCGATGTTTGCGAAGACTTCTTTGCCTGAGAGACCTGGGGCGACGCCGGCTGGCCCCTTCGTCATGCTGATGGTTCCTCCGAGGACGAAAGCGTGCACTACTGGCAGATCCAACGCAGATTCGTTGTCAGACCTAGAGTTCACACTCACGCGCCACCACCGAGAATGAAGTCTCCTTGCCGTTCAGCAACGAGTTGCCTGTCTTTGGCGATCAACATGCCGCGCAGGTAAGTGCGCGTTACGACGCCGCGCACTTCACGGCCATCGAAAGGACTCCACCCCGCCTTTGAAACCACGGAATCGTTGGTGATGGTCCTCGACCTATTCGGATCAACCACGATCACGTCAGCATCGGCGCCGACTTTAATCCGGCCCTTCGTTTCCGATAACCCATAAATGTCAGCAGGCATCTCGCTATAGACGCGTGCAACATCGCTGTACTGGAGGTGGCCTCGCGCAACCGCATCGAGGAGGATGCTCATCGTGGAGTCCAGTCCGGGCAACCCAAAATGGACGTTCCACATATCGCCAGACATTTTCTGTTCCATGGTCGACGGGGCGTGATCGGACGACATATGCGTGAGTTTCCCCTGCCGAAGAAGCGTCCACATGTCCGCTTCATCGCCATTTGTGCGGGCTCGAGCTGGGGGAGTGAACTTGCGTAGAGTGCCGCAGGTGTGTATCTCATCCTCCCGGAGCAGGAAGTACTGCGGGCAAGACTCCGCGTAGAGCGAGGCGCCCATTTCGCGTTCGCGCAATGTATAGGCGGCAACTTCTGGATTGCTCACGTGTGCGATCACTGCTCGTGATCCTGTTCGCCGCACTAGTACGCCAGCAACTGCTGCCGCCACCACCTCAGCATCTCGGTTTCGCCACTCGAGCAGCAAGGCATTGTCCGTGCGGCCTGATTCCCTGAGGATTTCCTCTGCGTAAGCAGTGAGTGACTCGTCTTCACAATGCAGAAGGGAGATAGCGCCACACTCTGCTGTCTTTTGTAGATGGTTCCGCAGGTCCGCAGCGTTGTGCCCTGGAATGCCGTGTGTGGTGCAGGTGAAAACCTTGAAGAAGCCCACGCCAGCACTCCACAGAGCTGCGATGTCTTGGTCGCCGCCGGGCCAAGCATGGGCAGCCAAGGCGTAGTCGACTGAAGATCTACCTGTGAGGTAGGCCCGCTTCTCCTCTAAGTCCGCCACGGTGCGAACCGGCCGCCCGTGAGCATGCTCGATGATCGTGGTGACTCCCGAGATCGCAGCGGCCGCCGTGCCGGTGGGAAAGTCCTCGCGCTCAGGGCTGCCTGGGTCCATGAGATGCACATGCGTATCGATGCCGCCTGGCAGAACGTAAAGCCCAGAAGCATCCATCACAGAATCGGCTGGCACGTCATCGGGGCCTACGTAGGCAATCTTCGCGCCCTTTATCCCGACATTCAGGCGATGCTCACCGTCGCCATTCACAAGAGTGCCGCCGGTAATCAGGTGGTCGAGTTGCATGCCGTTTTACTTCCCGTCAGATATTCGCCCGAAACGTGGATCCCATGGTCCTTCATTTACAGGGTATCCATGTCCGTTCCGCCGAACTTCCCCCTTTCGCCACTTTCTCTCTGTTGGGACGCGGGCATGAGAAAGGGCCCCGGCTACGACGTAAGTAGACCTGGGGCCATCAGGAGTGCCCTATTCAGGCACTGCGGTCACGATGATGTTGTCTGTGTAGACCAAGGTCTGAGGATCGAATGGGCCACCGCAGGTGACCAGGGTCAACCGAGGTGGTCCTGAACGCGCAAAGACGTCTTCGAGGGGCACAGCCTTCTTGTTGAAAGACTCGCGGGCTATGACGCGGTAGGTGAGGCTGCTGCCGTCGGCCCGCTCCACGCGGACAAGATCGCCGACGTTCAGCTCGCCAAGATTAAAGAAGGCTCCGGGTCCCTGATCGACACCGTCGACGTGAGCGGTGATCATCGCCGAGCCTGTTGCGTTGCCCGGCGCCGGACCCCATTTGTACCAACCTGCACGACTTACGTCGGTGGGAACAGCCACTCGACCGAGATCGTCTACGCCGATGGGATCGACAGGGGCGTCCACGTTTATGGCAGGAATCACGATGCGGGTCGGACTTGGAATTTGAACCCTCGTCAGAGGTTTAGTGGCATCGATTCGGGTTGACTCGAAACGCGGTTGCGCTGAAGGACTGCCAGAGGCGGGTGCTTTTGACTCAGTTGCCACGGAACTTGATGTCGCGGGTGTGAGTGCGTCTCGGCTTCCGACGTCGTCCACCTGCCGAGGTCCTGAAAAGTTGATCACCGCGATGCTGGCTGCCAGCGCAACAGCGCTGACAGCCAGCACGATGATCGCGGTACGGGACCGCTTCACCGAATTAACGGCGAGAGGTCGCTAGACGCACGCCTGCACCGATGACACCGGCTGCAGCAAGAGCGGCCAGAGTCACAGCCCACACGGGAGTTCCGGTTGTCGATCCACCACCTGCAGGTACTGGCGGTGTGGTGTGTGCCTCGACAGCCTGGGTGGCAAGCGCCAACGTGCCGTCAGCGGCTGATCCCCATGCGTAGACGATCGTGTTCACGCCCTCGGCAAGTGCCAAGGTTGTTGGTCCAAGGACCGGATCGGTCGTGCCAGCAAGTGCCACAGCCGCTTCGTAGTCACCGGCAGGAAGCTCGGTGACTGCTTCTTCTGGATTGGCCAGATTCGTGAACGCTGCTGCGCCGTCGACGAGAATGTCGACCGCGGGAGCTGCTGCGATGTGACGGACCGTCACCCGTGCCTGACCAGCGTCGAGAGGATCTGTGTCGTTGACGAACACGTTCAGGGCTGGTGCACCGTCCGCGTCTAGGTTCGCCGTGACTGTCGCATTTGCACCTCCGGGGACTGCAACTCCGTCTGCGCTGAGGATGGGAGTCCCGTTGTCGGGTCCTTCTCCGTCGGCGTATACGGCCAAGTCGTACGAGCCGGCGGGAACGGTCACGGTCTCGAGCGTGCCTGGGGTGAAGTTGTCGATCAAGAGGTCCGCGCCCGCGAATACGTCCACGGAATCAGCTCCGAGTCCAGCGGGGATCGCGTGAAGGACGGACACGGTTGCATCCTCAGCGGCCATGGCTGGCGCTACTGCGAAGGCGAGCGGTAAGGACAAGGCGGCAGCAGCTGCTGCGATGTGTACGGTTCTGCGTCGATTCATCTGGTCTCCTAAATTAGACCGGCGGATGCCGGTGCTATCGGAACGCGCTGCTTAGACGCAGGCCTAACTCGCAGTTTGCACGTGCGACGAGCGGAGCCGATGCCTAATTTCACGTAGATTGTGTGACGCAAGAATTAGATGACTGGTTCCGGGCTTTTGACCACTCGAATATGACCTGCATCACATCACAGTGTGTGCCGCCAGTTGGGTCGAGTTGTTGCTCGTGTCGTCGAGGGGCAAGGGCGCCATCGAGCCCGAGTAAGCGGATCAAACCCTTGGTCTTGGTCAGCATCCGGTGATCTGATTGTCGAGCGGTTTCTCCGGATGGGTCCGTGTGCTCGGACGGGATTTCGTCGGGACAGTGCGTCGCTCTGCTCAGGGTCGGGGTTCCCACTGGTCGCGCGAGAGATCGAGAAGCCTCAGGTGCGTGTCAGCCATGACATCGTTCGCAGTCTTCAGAACGGAGTTCACGCGCTCCCACATCTCGGTTTCGACGTCGACGGAGAACGTGAACGCCCAGGCCAGTCGTTTCGGCCGTGGTGGAATGCCCGCTTCGGCGAGGTAGCCGTTGATCGAATCGTCGATCACCGCCTGGTCGTATGGCGTCCGCGGCTCCGCCCAGCGTTCGCCATCGGAAGTGGTGACTTCCACGAATCTCCGAACCGCTCCGGAAGCAGATGCATGGACACGTTTGGGTCCAAGCAGCCATGCCACAAGAAAGGCGTGACCGTTCTCGGGAACCTCCACTCCTCCGGTTGGCAGGGCCGGCCGGAGGAAATCAGCCCAGTCGGTCACGGGAACACACAGTTCCCTGTGCCCCAGCACTCAAACTCGGCAGACTTCAGCGGTGACATCACCAGAGTCTGGAAGCCTGAGGGAGTGAACCGACCGCTCGTCTGGCCGTAGTACTTGTTTGAGTTCTCAAGACGGTTACCGTAGAGCAGGGGCGACTTGAACACCGAGTAGTTGATGGTCCAGCTCGTCACTCCGCCTTGCGCTTTCACACGATGCTGTCCACAGTTGTTGTCCAGCCAGTAGTTCAGATCTTCGTAGCAGTTCACCCATTGCTCGTTGATCAGGATGCTCGGCCCAGAATCGACGGTGAGATAGACGGTCCACCGCGCCGAACGCCCATTGAGGTTAGTTCGCAAACCGACATCGAAGGTTCCGCGCACCCCTGACTGATCTCCCCAGGCCGCATTCCCCTTTGTCTCGCTGATGTACATCGTGATGCGTCGAGTACAGATGGTTCCTAACTCGCACCAACCGTCGAAGTCTGAATCGAACGTCGAACTGGACAGTGAGGAGACGCCCAGCCGTGCCCTTGTGACCGGCTCCCCAACCTGGCTGGAAGCAACCGTCTTCGACTCCAGCACCCCTGTACTTGCGTCAACACCCGTGAGGTTGCCGCCAAGGCACACCCAGGACGAGTAATCGCCAGCCAAGGCTGCGTCCTCGCACGCTGCCAGTGGAGTCGATGGCGTCGTCTCTGCTGCCACGGGAGCGACGCCCTGCCAAGCGATTGCAACCAAGACCAGTGCCACCACAAGTCTCTTCATGAAACGCACCTCCCCTAGGTGGCGGCAGACTAGCTGAAACTGACCATCTGGCGGGTGCCCTTTAATGAAAACATTCTCGGGGAGTACACCGCCACCAGTGACAAGTTGGTGTTCGTGTGTGTCAACGGCAAGCCTGCGTCGCGCGACTCCGAACTCGTCGATGGCGACAACGTGGTCGTCGCCTGCGGAGTGATGGGAA
>JBIHZU010000087.1:0-6690 GCA_044240285.1 Candidatus Nanopelagicales bacterium
CTGGGTCGCGCCCTGACTCGATCCACGCTGCGCGCATCGCTGAGAGAAGACGTCCATCTCCTCCTCCGACATCGACGATCTGTTGAGCCTCGGACATTGTGTGATCGCCCAGGAGCGAAAGGAATGCGGGGCCTATGACGTCCGGATAAGACGTACTGGTCCGGAAATGGTCGTTGGGCTTTTCCTGCGAATAGAAAGCGAGATTTGCTCGCTCCCAAGCGCTTCGCCACGTCTCCATATGGGTCACTGTAGAGGCGGCGTACAGTGCCTCTACATGAGCGAGTTCGCGGACGCGCCGCCGCGGCTAAATGTGGGTGTCATCGGCACCGGGCGAGCCGGATCGGTGCTGGGAGCTGCACTTCGTCGTGCCGGCCATCCGGTTGTTGCTGCACATGGAGTTTCTGATCTCTCCCGAGTCCGGGCTGAAGCACTGTTACCGGGTGTCGAACTTACCGATCCGCTCACCGTCATTGAGCGCGCTGATCTGGTGTTGCTCACTGTCCGCGACGATTCGCTTATAGAAGTCGTGCATGGACTGGCAGTGCAAGGCGCAATACGCGTTGGCCAGCTTTTCATGCATGCGTCGGGGCGGTACGGCGTAGAGGTACTTGATGCGATCACTCGCTGTGGAGCGTTGCCGCTGGCCCTGCACCCAGTGATGACATTCACCGGAACTTCGATTGACCTCGCCCGACTTGACGGATGTCCCTTTGGAATTACTTCTCCGGATGAATTGCGTCCTATCGCAGAAGCTCTTGTTGTTGAGATGGGTGGAGAGCCGGTGTGGGTCCCGGAGGAATCACGCGCGCTTTATCACGCGGCCCTTGCGCATGGCTCCAACCACCTGATGGCGCTCGTGGCGCAAACTTTGGGTGTTCTAGCTGAGGCAAAGATCGAAGATCCAACTCGGCTGGTCGGCCCATTGCTGCATGCATCGTTGGACAACACCTTGCGCATGGGGGACCAGAGCCTCACCGGACCGGTTGCCCGAGGAGATGCTCGTACTGTCCGGGCACACCTTGATGTCCTACGAGAGATGTCGCCAGATGTGCTGACCACGTATATTGCTCTGGCACGCACCACCGCCGATCGTGCGCTCGCGGCAGGCGTGCTTCGTGCAGAAGGAGCCCAAGCACTTCTCGAAGTGCTTTCCGATGAGGAGGCGAGATGACTGCACTAGCGCCGGACCCTCGCGTGCTCGCAGACAATCTCGCCCAAGCACCGCGGGCAGTAGTTATGACCATGGGTGCTCTTCACGAGGGTCATGCGCGACTTCTTGATGCGGCTCGAGAGAGCGTGGGTCCAAATGGACAGGTCGTTGCAACAATTTTTGTGAATCCATTGCAGTTTGGCGAAGGTGAAGATTTCGATCGTTACCCACGGACTTTCGAGGCTGATTTGGCATTGTGTGAGGCGCGTGGTGTAGATGTCGTGTTCGCGCCCTCAGTGGAGCACATGTATACCGATGATCACGTCACTATTGATCCTGGTCCGATTGCCCACATTCTCGAAGGTGCCCAGCGACCAGGTCACTTCACCGGAGTGCTCACGATCGTGGCGAAAATGCTGCATCTCACCAAGGCGGATGTTGCTTTGTTCGGGGAGAAGGACTACCAACAGTTGACTGCTATCCGTATGATGGTGCGCGCTTTGGATTTTCCTGTCGAAGTTGTCGGTGTCCCCACAGTCCGTGAAGGTGACGGGTTGGCCATGAGCAGTCGCAATCGGTACCTGAGCGACGAGGAGCGTGCTGCGGCAGTAGTAGTGCCACGGGCGTTGGGCGCGGGCGCTGCCGTTGCGTTGACGGGTGCTGCTGCTGAGGAGATCCTGCAGGTTACGCGTGATGTTTTGGCGCAGGAACCTCTTGCGTCACCTGATTATGTATCACTCACTGACGTCAATCTTGGGCCATCGCCTCAGTCAGGTGCTGCGCGGTTGTTGACTGCAGTCCGTTTCGGGAATACGCGGTTGCTCGATAACGTGGGCTTCGTACTCGGCGGTAGTGCGTGATCGCTACCTCGCACTTGGTCGCGTCGTCGCCGGGTTGGACGCAACGCGCCGACGTCATTGTCATTGGCTCAGGAGTCGCTGGATTAACTTCCGCTTTGCATGCGCGTGCGCTAGGCCTGAAGGTGCTTCTCGTAACTAAAGCGCGAGTTGACGAAGGTTCGACGCGCTGGGCTCAGGGCGGTATTGCTGCAGCCCTCTCTGAAGATGACTCACCAGGTGATCACCTACGTGACACTCTCGAGGCAGGCGCTGGATTGTGCGATGTCGACGCTGTTGAAGTCCTAGTCACTGAAGGCCCGCAGGCCGTACGCAGCTTGATCGCACTCGGTGCAAAGTTTGATCTTGATCCATCTGGTGCGATCGCTTTGACTCGTGAGGGTGGTCACCTTCGCGATCGCATTGCACATGCAGGCGGTGACGCAACGGGAGCTGAGATCTCTCGGGCACTTGTTGCTGCGGTGGCCCGCGCAGGAATCGAGGTAGTCGAACAGGCTCTCGTTCTTGATCTCCTTCGAGATGCAACCGGGGCGGCTCAAGGTGTCACTCTGCACGTCATGGGTGCCGGCCAGCGCGATGGAGTGGGTGCAGTTTTGGCCCCGGTAGTCATTTTGGCTACTGGCGGATTTGGTCAGGTCTACTCACAGACGACCAACCCATATGTGTCGACCGGAGATGGCGTTGCGCTCGCGCTGCGTGGTGGCGCTGATGTTGCTGATCTTGAATTCGTGCAATTTCATCCCACGGTTATGTGGCTCGGACCGGAGGCGCGCGGCCAACAGCCGCTGATCTCGGAGGCGGTGCGTGGAGAAGGTGCCGTACTCCGCGATAGCGATGGCGTCCGATTCATGGAGGGACAGCACCCCCTCGCAGATTTGGCCCCCCGCGACGTCGTAGCTAAGGCCATCATGCGACGTATGCGCGAGACTGACGCTCCGCATGTGTGGCTTGATGGCCGTGCGCTAGGCGCGGCGCAATGGGCAGCGCGATTCCCAACGATTCTTGCGTACTGCCACGACCACGAAATTGATCCCGCAACTGACCTGATCCCGGTGGCGCCGGCAGCTCATTACGTCTCTGGTGGTGTGCGCACTGATTTGCGTGGCCGTTCGAGCGTGCCGGGCCTGCTCGCCTGTGGCGAGGTTGCTTGCACCGGTGTGCACGGTGCCAACCGGCTCGCTTCGAATTCCCTTCTTGAGGGACTAGTTTTTGCTGAACGCATTGGCGAACTTCTCTCGGAAGGTATTCCAGAAGTTCGAGATCCCGTTGCGTCGGATGGCAGATCAGTCGCGCTCATCGCCGATCGCCAACGTCGTGATCTGCAGTGCACGATGACTGACGATGCGGGCGTCCTCCGGAGTGCCACCTCGCTCGAAGATGCGCGGATCCGTCTGGCCAGCATGAGCGCCGACGGATCTGCCTGCACTGAAGACTGGGAAACTACGAATCTGCACGCACTTGCGAGCGTCCTTGTGGCACATGCCCTCGAACGGCAGGAGACTCGGGGATCCCACTGGCGTGAAGATTTTCCTGAGCGAGACGATGCGAGTTGGCGGATTCATCTCGTCTCGCGGATGGACCCGGACGGCCAGTTGCACACGAGCCGTGAAAGCGTAAGGACATGATCGCGTCTGAGATCCGAGATGGCCTGCTAGGGGCCGGACTCGACCCGACATACGTGACCGATCTTGTGGCGCGCACTATCGCTGAGGATCTCGATGGGGGAGTCGATGCGACATCGGTGGCGACGATCCCTGCAGACCAGCGCAGCACTCTCGACTTTGTGAGTCGAGCCACCGGGACAGTTGCTGGGGTGTGGGTGGGGGCCGCAGTCTTTGCTTATCTTGATTGCAGCGCCATTCGTGTGGTTCTCGATGATGGGTCTCGAGTCGTCCGCGGCGACACAATCCTGAGTGTGTCGGGGCCAACGCGTACGCTGCTTCTTGGGGAGCGCACAGCGTTGAACATCATGTGTCACCTATCTGGTGTTGCGACTGCGACCTCCCAATGGGTCGATGCGATTGCAGGTTCTGGCGCTCGAGTTCGTGACACGCGCAAGACCACGCCGGGCATGCGCGTATTGGAAAAGTACGCAGTTCGATGTGGTGGAGGTGTTAACCACCGGATGTCTCTGTCAGACGCTGCTCTGGTCAAGGACAACCATGTGCTCGCAGCGGGCGGCGTTGCGGAGGCTTTCCGGCGGGTTCGTGAGGAATTTCCTGGGCTTGCGGTTGAGGTTGAAGTTGACTCCCTGGCCGAGCTCGAGGAGGCGTTAGCGGCGGGTGCTGACTTGATTTTGCTTGATAACTTCACGACGGCACAGATGCGCGAAGCAGTTCGACTGACTGCGGGCCGATCTGCGCTCGAGGCGTCTGGCGGTCTGACGATTGACGTTGCCGGTGATGTGGCGGCTACGGGTGTCGACTACCTTGCGGTGGGTGCCTTGACGCACTCCGCTCCAGTGCTGGACATTGGTGCGGACCTTCGTCCCGAGGAGGACTGATGCTGCTAGCAATTGACATTGGCAACACCAACACTGTCCTTGGGCTCTTCGACGGTGAAAAACTTCTGTGTGACTGGCGCATCAAGACTGATGCGCGTAGAACTGGCGACGAGATGGTGCTCGTTATGCGTGGGCTCCTTGCTGATCAGCCGAAGGTCACTGGCATAGCACTGTGTTCGACCGTGCCCGCCGCATTGCGAGAAATGCGTGTCATGCTCGACCGCTACTTCGACGACATTCCACGAGTCATCGTCGAGCCCGGTACCAAAACGGGTGTTCCAATTCTTACTGACAATCCCAAGGAGGTAGGTGCCGACCGCATCGTCAATACGATCGCGGCACACCACTTATTTGGTGGGCCAGCGATCGTCGTCGACTTCGGTACCTCGACCAACCTGGACGTCGTGTCAGCTTCTGGTGAATTTCTCGGCGGGGCCCTAGCCCCAGGCATCGAGATATCCCTCGACGCACTTGCTGCACGTGCGGCTCAGTTGCGCAAGGTTGAGCTGGTGGTCCCACGCTCGGTGATCGGCCGTAACACAGTGGAGGCCCTGCAGTCTGGTGTCCTGTATGGCTTCGCCGGTCAAGTTGACGGACTCGTTGATCGAATCCGCGAAGAACTTGGTGAGGTCAAGGCCGTTATCGCCACGGGAGGGTTGGCCGGCATCGTCGTGCCCGAGTCCCGGACCATCACGGCGCACCGACCCGATCTGACGCTGGTGGGGCTTCGTCTCGTGTTTGAGAAGAACGTCGACGTCATCTCCTGAGCCTTGACAGCTAGGCTTGCCCAACATGAGCACTGACGAGGCGATCGAGCCGCTCGAGGACGACCTCCCCGAGCAGATGCGGATCCGTCAGGAGAAGCGTGCACGCCTGATCGAATCAGGCAAGGCGGCCTATCCCGTCACGGTGCCGGTCACGCACACGATCGGTGACATCCGCGCTTCGCACCCGGACCTCGTGGCCGGCACCGAGACCGGCGAAGTCGTCGGTATTGCTGGTCGCGTGATGTTCGTCCGCAACACTGGCCGGCTCGCGTTCGTCTTATTGCGTGCTGGTGATGGTGCAGAGATCCAGGGGATGCTCTCGGAGGCGGTTGTCGGTCCAGAGGCTCTCGAGGACTTCAAGCACCTAGTAGATATTGGTGACCACCTGTATCTCCATGGTGAAGTCATCTCCTCAAAGCGTGGCGAACTTTCGGTGATGGCCGATGAGTGGCAGATGGCGGCAAAGGCTCTGCGTCCCCTTCCGGTGGCTCATAAAGCCCTGAGCGAAGAAAGTCGCGTGCGTCAGCGCTATGTCGACTTGATCATGCGGCCGGAGGCACGCGCTAATGCGCGCACAAGGGTGTGGGCGGTTGCCAGTCTGCGCAGTAGCTTGATGGATCGCGGTTTCCTCGAAGTTGAGACCCCCATGCTCCAGACTATGCACGGTGGTGCGTCGGCTCGCCCATTCGTCACGCGATCTAATGCATTCGACCTTGAGTTGTTCATGCGCATCGCTCCTGAGCTTTTCTTGAAGCGTGCAGTTGTGGGTGGTCTTGACAGCGTGTTCGAAATCAATCGCAACTTCCGCAATGAAGGGTCAGATTCAAGTCATTCACCGGAGTTCGCGATGCTCGAGGCTTATCTTGCCTACGCCGACTATCACGATATGGCTCGCCTAACTCGTGAGCTGATCCAAGAATCGGCAATTGCGGTCTGCGGGTCGACGAAGGTGACGCACTTCGATGGCTCTGAACACGAACTTGGTGGCGAGTGGCCGATGGTGTCAATGTATCCAGCAATCTCCGCAGCCGTTGGCGGCGAAGTATCTCCGGCGACGTCACGTGACGAACTCGTGACTTTGTGCAAGGCCGCGGGCATTTCGGTCGATCCACTCGCAGTTGCTGGGAAGCTTACGGAGGAGCTGTTCGAACATTACGTAGCCCCGAATTTCGAAGGCCCTACTTTTGTTATGGATTTCCCAGTCGACACTTCACCGCTGGTGAAGAACCATCGCAGCATTCTGGGCGTAGTTGAAAAATGGGACCTTTACATCGATGGGTTCGAACTCGCTACGGGCTACTCGGAGTTGAATGATCCGGTCATTCAGCGCGAGAGACTTGTTGAGCAGTCACGACTCGGCGAGCGTGGTGATGTCGAAGCAATGCGTCTCGATGAGGACTTTCTCCGAGCTCT
>JBIHZU010000088.1:0-6675 GCA_044240285.1 Candidatus Nanopelagicales bacterium
ATAAGTCGCTCCGTACGCAGGCGATCGTCGGCGTACTGCACTCGGTCGCGGTCAGCCTGGCGGTTTTGCGCAAGCAAAATGAGCGGTGCAGCGTATGACGCCTGCAAGGACAGCATCAGCGTAAGGAAGATGAACGGGAACGGATCTGGACGCAGATTGTCTGGCGCCAAAGTGTTCCAGAGCACCCACAAGATGATGGCGACAGTCATCCACGCGATGAATCCCCATGAGCCGATACGTCGAGCAACGCGCTCCGACAATGCCCCAAAACGATCAGAATCAATTGCGGGGCGCACGCGACGCCCGCGCTGCTTGGGCTGATCGAGCCCGCTACGACGATTAGTAGCCATCGGTCACCCCCACATCGCGGGAGGTCGTATCACGCCAATCCTCAGGAAGCATGTGGTCGATCAAGTCGTCAACGGTCACGACGCCGAGCAAGTGATCGCCTTCGTCGACGACGGGAATCGCCACGAGGTTGTAGGTCGCGAAGTAGCGCGTGACCTCAGCAATTGGAGTGAGCGGACCGATCGGCTCGAGATCTGACTCCACAATTGCTGACACCAGGGTGCCAGGTGGTTCGCGCAAAAGACGCTGGAAATGCGTGGTTCCGAGGTAGCGGCCAGTGGGTGTCTCAAGAGGCGGACGTACGACATAAACCTGTGCGGCAAGTGAGGGTGAGAGATCAGAGCTGCGCACCCGCGCGAGAGCTTCGGCAACTGTGGCGTCAGGAGAAAGGACTACCGGCTCCGTTGTCATCATGCCGCCGGCGGTGTAGTCGCCGTAGCTGAGCAGGCGGCGAATGTCATCGGCCTCTTCGGGCTCCATGCGCTCAAGCAGATCAGCTGCAGTGGCGGGTGGAAGCTCGGAGATGAGGTCAGCTGCGTCGTCGGGGTCCATCTCCTCGAGAACGTCGGCAGCTCGCTCGACTTCGAGCATCTGCAGAATTTCGACGCGGTCGTCTTCGGGAAGTTCCTCGAGCACATCAGCGAGGCGCTCATCATCAAGACCGCGCGCGACTTCGAGGCGTCGCTTGGGTGTGAGGTCATGCAGTGCATTGGCGAGGTCGGCGGCGCGCATCTTGTCGAGCGTCGCAAGGAGGTTCTCGATGCCCTGATCGCGCTCGGTCAGGTTGAGTCCGTTGACTTCGTTCCAGTCGATGACGGTCGATTCACCTCGGCGGCGCAGGCCGGTGCCGCTGCGACGTACGAACAATTCGCTCACGAGCCAATCGCGGCTGCGGTCCTGCTCGATGCTGACATCCATGATCGTGACCGAATCTCCGCCATCAACGAGGTCGACACGGCGATCGAATAGTTCGGACATGACGAGCGTCTCGCTGGAACGCTGCTCGAATCGGCGCATGTTGAGCGTCCCCGTGAGGATGACTTGGCTGGCATCGATGGAGGTGACCCGGGTCATGGGGACGAAGATCCGCCGCCGGCCCGAGACTTCCAAAACAAGCCCCAAAGCGCGCGGCGGCTGGTGCCCGCCGCGGAGCATGACGACGACATCGCGGACGCGGCCGACCTGATCGCCGTTGGGCTCAAAAGCCCCCACGCCCGCCAATCGTGCGAGGAAGACCCTCGTTCCGGCTGCGTTCGTCACATGAGGAGGGTATCGCTGAAATGGACCTGCATCCGCTTTGATGGGGCGGTGGAGCAGCAATCGAGGGCCTCGCAGGTTCCTGCGTTGATGGGCATGCCCTCTGGGCGCGACCTCGGATTGCTGGCTGTCGCCGTCATCGCCATCTCTACCTCGGGTCCGATAATCGCGGTCACTTTGGCCCCAGCTCTGGCTATTGCCTTCTGGCGAAGCTTGCTCGGGGCTGGGTTGACGGCGCCGTGGGTACTCATTCGCCACCGTCGAGAGCTTCTCCACCTTTCGCGTCGGGAGTGGTTGCTCGCTGGCGCTGCGGGCCTTCTACTTGGGGCGCATTTCGCTACGTGGGTACCTTCCCTACGGTTCACCTCTGTTGCGGCATCGACGGCACTAGTAGCTACTCAGCCGGTCTGGGCGGCTCTCATCGCTCGCGCACGAGGGCAACGAGTGCCACGCCAAGCATGGGTCGGAATCGCGATAGCACTGGCGGGCGTACTGGTGTTGACCGGTGTGGATTTTGCGCTCGATCCACGTTCGCTGATAGGTGACGGGCTGGCGCTGGCCGGTGCCGTCTTGGCAGCGGCATATGTCAGTGTCGGCGCGGAAGTACGTCAAACCGTGTCGACTACCAGTTACACGTTCGTGTGTTACGCCGTCGCTGCTATTCCCTTGCTCGTGCTGTGCCTTGCTCTCGGCCAAGACTTGGGTGGCTACCCAGCCTCGGCGTGGTGGTGGATCCTCGCGTTGACCCTGGGTGCACAACTGCTCGGACACACGGTGGTCAATCGTGTGCTCGCGACGACCTCGGCCACAGTTGTCTCCCTCGCCATCCTCTTCGAGATGCCGGGGTCAACGGCGATCGCTGCGATTTGGCTCGGGCAGGTGCCACCGTGGGGAGTGCTTCCCGCAGTCGCATTGCTCGCGGTAGGACTCGTACTCGTCATTCGCTCAGGGGACCGGCACACACCGAGCGAAAGTCCACCCATTTAGCAGGGCACAACCCACTCGCTAAGCGGCAGTGCACCTTTTGCCGTCAGCGGGGAGCTTGCCCTCGACGAAGAAGCGCGTGAGTGTGTTGTTGACGCAGGCGTCACCCTTCGTGGAGGCAGCATGTCCGTCGCCGTCCCAAACAAGAACGCGACTCCCGGGGAGTTTCTCTTGCATGGCGTAGGTCCAAGCCAACGGAGTATTCGGGTCGTGCGTGCCACCCACAAGAAGGATTCGTGGCGCTCCGCTGAAGGGCAGATCCCCAGGAGCCTGCGCGTCCCGTGCTGGCCACCACCCACAGCCGATGGAACCCCAACCCATGGAGAAGGCAAAAGTCGGTGCTGCGGTTTGCCACGCTCGGATGTGCTTCAGGGCGAGCGCTTGTGATCCAGGAGATGGTCGATCGAAGCAGTTGATGGCCGTGTTTGCGGAGATCAGGTTGATGTTTAAAGCTGCCTTCACCGCCGAGCGGATGCCTTGTAGGTCCGTGCCGTCGTGGCTTTTCATCGCTATCGCTACAAGGTTGACAATCGGCCAGGCATCTCGGCCCTGCGCCAAGAGTAGTTGAACTAATTGAATGGTTTCCTTGTAGCCCAGATCAGTTCCACCTGTCACAGGCATCGGGGTGGTATTGACTTTGCGGAGTTTGCGCGTGAATGACGCGACAACCTGCTCGCCGTCGCCGCCGAATGGGCACTGGGTTGCGGCCGCGCAGTTGTCTGCCCATCTTTGGAGGCTGTCCTGGAATCCGCTGGCTTGTGCCTTCCCCACCTCGATCATTCTCGCGTCGGGATCCATGTTTGCATCGAGAACAAAACGGCCAACCCGATCACCGAACAGGGAGGAGTAGACCGCACCGAGGTAGGTGCCGTAGGAGATGCCGAGGTAGTTGAGCTTTCGCTCACGGAGGATCGAGCGCAGGATGTCCATGTCGCGAGCTGCGTCACGAGTTCCTACATGAGCGATCATCCCGGGACTGAGCCGCTCACATTCAGGCGCGACCGCTTGCACTTCCTTGACGAACGCACGTTTGGTCTCGAGGTTCGTCGGCAGGCTCAGCGGCTGATTGTCAAAGGTGGCCTGGGTAAGGCACGTAATCTGGGTGCTTCCGCCAACCCCGCGTGGATCCAGTCCGATGAAGTCAAATGACGCACGAATTCCTGCTGGCAGGGCAGCGATGCTTGTCTCGATGTACTCCGCTCCAGAGCCTCCAGGGCCACCTGGATCAAAGACGATGGACCCAAGCTTCTCCCCGGTGGCCTTCTGTCGTGAAACTGCAATGCGCAGCCTCGGCCCGGATGGGTCGGTGTAGTCCAAGGGGACCTTGAAAGTCGCACAGTCTGCCGTCGAACCTTCGGAGCACGGCTTCCAGTGAAGTTTTTGGGTGCGGAAGGCGAACTCGGTTGCAGCCTGGCGCGCGGTCGGAGATGCTGAAGTCTCAGGCGCTGCGGAAGCCGGGATCACGGCAGGTACGAGGGCCGCGAACAAGGCGGCTACGGTCGTGGCTGCGGCAAATCGCGAAAACCTCGATCGTGTCGACAGGTGTGGCGCGCGCATGTAGATCTCCCCGCTTCTGTTCCGGTTACGGCTTGCTGTGCAAGGGCGTCCTGAGTTGGTCCAAGATGTCCCTGATCTTGGACGTGGAAGGCCACCGGTGTCAATGGCCAGCGCGTCCACATGGTGAAACCTCCTGAAGCGCCAAACGATGTCAAGGTCTATCGTGTGGGCCCATGACGATCAATCGCCCCTCGCGCGCCCGCCGTTCCAACCTCGCCGTCCCCGGCTCCAGCCCGAAGATGCTCGACAAGGCCCGTGGCCTGCCGGCGGATCAGGTATTCATGGACATTGAGGACGCGGTCGCGCCTCTCGCCAAGCCCGAAGCGCGCAAGAACATCGTTGCTGCGCTCAATGAGGGTGGCTACGAAGGCAAGGTTCGCGCCGTGCGCGTCAACGACTGGACGACGCAGTGGACATACGCAGACGTTGTTGAGGTAGTCGAAGGTGCTGGCGCCAATCTCGACTGCATCATGCTGCCGAAGGTGCAGACACCCGAGCAGATCGTGGCTCTCGACTTGCTGCTCACCCAGATCGAGAAGGCCAATGGCCTCGAGGTTGGCCGCATCGGCATCGAAGCGCAGATCGAGAACGCGCTCGGCCTGATCAACGTCGACGCAATCGCCACTGCATCGCAGCGAGTCGAGACCATCATCTTCGGACCAGCTGACTTCATGGCCAGCATCAACATGAAGTCACTCATCGTCGGCGAGCAGCCGACTGGCTATGACGTCGGCGATGCCTATCACTACATCCTGATGCGCATCCTCATGGCGGCGCGTGCACACGACAAGCTCGCGATCGATGGGCCATACCTGCAGATCAAGGACCTTGAGGGCTACAAGCGCGTTGCTGGTCGTTCGGCTGCGCTGGGCTTCGATGGCAAGTGGGTGCTGCATCCCGATCAGGTCGCGGCGGCCAACGAGGTCTTCTCGCCGCGCCAGGAAGATTACGACCACGCTGAGTTGATCCTCGATGCGTACGACTACTACACGTCGGCCGCTGGTGGTGCTCGTGGTGCAGTGATGCTCGGCGACGAGATGATCGATGAGGCCTCGCGCAAGATGGCGCTCGTCATTTCCGCAAAGGGCCGCGCGGCCGGCATGGCGCGCACATCGACCTTCACCCCGCCTGAGGCGTAATCACGACCAGGTCGCGTTGGCCTGTGACCTGTTGCACACCGAGGGCTTCCGGTGGTGAGTGATCGTTAACGGGGCTACGCTTGCCCGACCAGCGCATCCTAGGAGTGACATGGCCCGCCTCGCCCAAACAGAAGGTCTCACCGACATCCAGGTAGAGATTCTCAAAGCCGTCCACACGTTCGTCGACAACGAGATCATTCCCGTGGCGAACGAACTCGAGCACAACGACACCTACCCCCAGGAGATCGTTGACGGGCTCAAGGAGCTTGGCGTCTTCGGTTTGATGATCCCGGAGGAATACGGCGGCCTCGGCGAGTCACTGCTCACCTACGCACTCGTGGTCGAGGAGATCGCGCGCGGCTGGATGCCCGTCAGTGGCGTCATCAACACACACTTCATCGTTGCCTACATGCTCATGCAGCACGGCACCGATGAGCAGAAGGCCTACTACCTACCGCGTATGGCGACCGGCGAGGTGCGCGGCGCATTCTCGATGAGCGAGCCCGGCTGTGGCTCCGATGTGGCTGCCATCACCAGCAAGGCAGTTCGCGACGGCGACGACTATGTGCTCAACGGCCAAAAGATGTGGCTGACCAACGGCGGCTCATCGACATTAGTCGCAGTCCTCGTACGCACTGACGCCGAAGCGCCCGAAGGCGCGAGTGTTTACAAGCGCATGACGACGTTCCTCATCGAAAAGCCCTCGGGCTTCGGTCAGGTGCGCCCGGGTCTGACGATCCCCGGCAAGATCGAGAAGATGGGCTACAAGGGCGTTGATACAACGGAGCTCATCATGGAGAACCTCCGTCTAGGTGCAGACACCATTCTCGGTGGAGAGCCCGGCAAGGGCTTCTACCAGATGATGGACGGCGTTGAGGTTGGTCGCGTCAACGTTGCAGCGCGTGCGTGCGGGATCTCGACACGCGCCTTTGAATTGGCCATCGAATACGCCCAGCAGCGGGTGACCTTTGGCAAGCCGATTATTGAGCATCAGGCAGTGTCCTTCCGTCTCGCGGAGATGGCAACCAAGATTGAGGCTTCGCACCAGATGATGGTGATGGCTGCGCGCAGGAAAGACTCCGGCGAGCGCGATGACCTAGTCTCCGGCATGGCAAAGATGCTGGCGAGCGAGTACTGCAAGGAGGTCGTCGAGGACTCGTTCCGCATCCACGGTGGCTATGGCTACTCGAAGGAATACGAGATCGAGCGCCTCTACCGCGAAGCACCCATGCTGATGATCGGCGAGGGCACAGCTGATATCCAAAAGATCATCATCGGGCGTCGACTTCTTGAGGAATACAAGACGCGTTCCTAGCGTCTACTACTTCTTCTTCAGTGACAGCAATCGGTCTAGGCCGAGATAGATCGCACTGATGATCACTCCGAAGAT
>JBIHZU010000089.1:0-6641 GCA_044240285.1 Candidatus Nanopelagicales bacterium
GGCAACTCCTATGGCTGCCACGAGAACTACCTTGTGGGACGGCAGGGCGATTTCGCCAAGCTTGCCGACACGCTCATCCCTTTCCTGATTTCGCGACAGATCACTACCGGCGCTGGCAAGATCCTGCAGACACCTAGGGGAGCCCTGTATTGCGTGAGTCAGCGCGCGGATCACATGTGGGAAGGCGTCTCCTCAGCGACGACTCGATCCCGACCCATCATCAATACGCGTGATGAGCCGCATGCTGACGCGGAGCTCTACCGACGCCTGCACGTGATCGTGGGCGACTCCAATATGAGCGAAACCACAAATATGTTGAAGGTCGGATCTACCGACATCATGCTGCGTATGTGCGAGGCGAACATCGTGATGCGAGATCTCACTCTCGCCAATCCCATCCGCGCGATCAGGGAAATTAGCCACGACATCACTGGACAGCAGACAGTGCTGCTAGCCAATGGACGTGAGCTCTCAGCTCTTCAGATGCAAAAGGAATATCTAGAGCGCGCCCTCGATTTTGCCGACCGTACCAATCTGCGCAGTGAACCCAACTCCATTCACGCTCGAGTGTTAGACCTTTGGGAACGAACCCTCAACGCCATTGAGTCGGGCGACCTCACCTCGGTAGAGCGTGAAATCGATTGGGTCATCAAGATGCGACTCCTAGACCGATATCGCGAGCGACACAGTCTCCCGCTTGGTGATGCTCGGGTGGCGCAAATTGATCTTGCGTACCACGACATCTCTCGAAACCGGGGGTTGTACTACCTACTGGAGAGCAAGGGTGCTGTGGCTCGCGTAGTCAACGACATGCGAATTTTCGAGGCCAAATCGCTCGCTCCTCAGACGACTCGGGCCAGGCTGCGGGGGGAGTTCATTAAACGGGCGCAGGAGAAGCATCGGGATTTCACCGTGGACTGGGTGCACCTCAAGCTCAATGATCAAGCCCAACGCACC
The DNA here is from genome assembly GCA_044240285.1 of Candidatus Nanopelagicales bacterium. GTDB lineage: Bacteria > Actinomycetota > Actinomycetes > S36-B12 > S36-B12 > CAINMH01. Next base: position 958 of record JBIHZU010000089.1, read on the forward strand.
GTGCTCTGCAAGGACCCATTTCAGGCTGTTGACGAACGTGTCGAAAGACTCATAGCCAGCATGTAGTTGCTTCAGCCCGTACCTGCTCTAGGCTGTCGGAGTGCGCAAACCTCTCCTGATAGCCGTCCCCGCCCTTCTGGCCTCATTAGGTCTTGTACTCACCGCCTGTGGGGGTTCCTCATCGCCCGCAAGCTCGAGTGCCCCCACGTCTTCGTCGCCATCGCCGACCAGCACCTCTGCCGCTAAGTGGATGACCACTGACTGCGCGATAGGCGAACCCGTACCCAGTGATACGAGCGACTTTTCGGAGACAGTGGGCGCCACGGGCGTCCGCGTCAACACGGTGATCGACGCCTCCGTGGGGGGCGTACTGCCACCCAAGGTCGCCATTGAAGCTGACCTGGCTCCAGTGACAGGGCTCATCTCCATAGACCTGCTCGAAGGCGCCGGTGACCCGGTCAAACCAGGCGCAGCGGTCACCGTGAACTACTGCGGCCTGGGCCAAACAACGCGCACCATGTTTGATGCTTCGTGGATTCGCGGTGAGCCGGCAAGCTTTGGCCTTAATCAGGTCATCCCGGGCTGGACCGAGGGCATCCCCGGTATGAAGCCCGGTGGCCGGCGCCTGTTGATCATCCCGGGCGCCCTCGCCTATGGCCCAAATCCGCCCACGAGCGCGATCCTTCCTGACGAAACTTTGATCTTTGTTGTTGACTTGATTTCATCGGCTAAGTGAGGCAGACATGGACAAGCCAGAGATTGAATTCATCGAAGGACCGGCTCCCACGCAGTTACAGATCACTGATCTGGTTATTGGTGATGGACCCGAGTGCCCCGTGGGCGCCACGGTCGATGTGCACTATCTCGGTGTGGACTTCGCGACAGGGGAGGAGTTTGACTCCTCATGGAGTCGCGGTGAGTCCATCAACTTCCCGCTTCCGCGTCTCATTGCGGGTTGGCAAGAGGGCATTCCGGGCATGAAGGTCGGGGGCCGTCGCCAGTTGGTGTGCCCACCTGAATTGGCATACGGCACCTCTGGTGGACATCGTCTCTCCGGCTGCACGCTCGTTTTTGTGATTGACCTGCTCGGCGTTAGCTAGGAACGCGCGTGGCTGTGGATCGCACGGAGCGGCTGCTTAATCTGGTTTTCTGCCTGATGGCCTCTCGCCGTGCGGTTCCTCGGTCCTTTATCCGCGCGAACGTCACTGGTTATGACGCAAGCGCCTCCGATGACGCCTTTGAGCGCATGTTTGAGCGCGACAAGGACGAGTTGCGGGCGATGGGTATTCCGATCGAGACGGTCATGTCCGGGGGCGAGGTCGAGGGCTATCGCATCACGCACGAGGACTACGCGCTGGACGATCTTCGTTTTTCTCCGGCTGAGTTGAGCGTTCTGGCCGTCGCTGCTCAGGTGTGGGAAACAGCGGCCCGCCAGCCCGCCGCTGCGACCGCATTGCGCAAGATTGAAGCACTCGATGGCAACGAGGGCGCAGGCAGCCTGCTAATCGGAGTCACAGGCACTTCCGCAACGTCCATGCCGGCCATCGTGCCGCTATTGCGTGCCATTCGCCGCAGACAGCGCGTGCGCTTCGACTACCGCAAGCCCGATGCATCTGCGGCGGAGGCCCGCAAAGTCGAGCCGTGGGCATTGGTTGCCTGGCGAGGTTCGTGGTACCTAGTCGGGCTCGATGTCGATCGCACATCACAAAGAGTCTTTCGCCTATCGCGCATAGATGGCACCGTCACAGCATTTGGTGCAGATGACTCGTTCAGCATCCCGCGCGACACCGATCCACGTTCCGCAGTGGGCGACTGGATCGGCGACTCGCCCAATCGCACTGTCCAAGTTCAGGTAAGTCCTGGCGCTGGGGCTTCTTTGCGATTGCGTGGATCCCTTGCCGGAGACGTGGTGTCAGTGACCTGCGCAGACGGACTTGACGTGGTCCCCGAGATTCTCTCTGCTGGCCCCGACGCCGTGGTGCTTGAGCCACATGACGTGCGTGACGTTGTCGTGCAACGTCTGCAAATCCTGATTGCGGAGCACACGCGATGACGCGCCCAGTAGCCGCACCCGAACGACTGTCGCGTCTGCTTGCTCTAGTTCCGTGGCTTTCGGCTCATGACGGCGTGACTGTTTCTGAAGCCGCCGTGCACTTTGGGGTGACGACTGAGGAACTGGTCGATGACCTCAACCTCCTGATTTGCAGCGGCCTACCCGGCTACGGCCCAGAGCACCTCGTCGACATTCAGTTCTGGGACGAGGACGAGGAAATCCACGTACTTGACCCGCAAACGTTGACCTCACCCATGCGGCTCACGCCCGATGAGGTCACTGCGCTCCTCGTGGGCCTGCGGGTCCTCGCGCAGGTTCCGGGTGATCATGACCGCGATGCACTGGTCACTGCGACCGCAAAACTCGAGAGAGCAGGCGGCGGAGCACTTGCCGCCGATTTAGTCGACATGCGTATCGCAAGCGGTGACCAAGCAGCAGTTCTCGACGAAGCGATCGCTCAAGGTCTCAGCGTCCACATGACCTACGCCGGCATCACCCGCGAAGACGTCACCGAGCGCACCATTACGCCCATGCGGGTCCTCGTCGGTCAGGGCTATACCTACGTCGAAGCATGGTGCGACCTGGCCGAGGCTGTACGCACTTTCCGGCTCGACCGGATTCTCACCTGTTCACTGGGTGGGCAATCGGTACCGCCCTCGGTAGGGGCGCTCCACGACGAGCCCCCGGCCCAGACGAAGGTCGAGCTGTCCCTGCAGCCTTCGGCATCGTGGCTGGTCGAGACCCACGCAGCAAAACTGCTCGGAGAGACCAATGGCGTGCGATCCGTCGAACTTCTAGTCTCCGATGTGGAGTGGGCGGCCCGGCTGGTCCTGGGCCTAGGGGGACAAGCACGAGCGGTCTCACCGGCACCTCTGGTGGACCGCGTCCGGACCCTGGCCCAAGAGGCCCTGTCCGGCTATGGCGGATCAACCACCGCTTAGCCCCTCCTAGGGCGTAGGCTGACCCCACAACTCTTCGAGGAGGTAGGCAATGCCAAGTCTTGGTGGCTGGGAATGGGTAATTCTCATCGCCCTCATCCTGCTTTTGTTCGGTGCCAAGCGCCTTCCCGACGCAGCACGTGGACTCGGTCGTTCGCTTCGTATCTTCAAGTCCGAGACCAAGGGCCTCATTGACGATGCCAAGTCTGAAGCGGCCCCAGCGTCACCCGCGGCGACAACTGCTGCACCGCCGGCCGCTGTCGAGTCGGCAGCGCCTGTTGTGAGCGAGGCAGCAACGCCTCAAGCGGCGGCAGCGCCGGAGCGCACTGAGTCCTGAGCGTGGTCGCGACACCCGAGGCCCCAGCCCCAGACGCCGGGCGCAAGAAGAGTAAGTCGCGGTCAGCCGCTGAAGGCATGCCGTTAACGGCTCATCTTCGTGAGCTTCGCAATCGTCTCTTCAAATGTGGCATCGCTCTCGCGATCGGCATGGTCGTGGGATGGCTTTACTACACGCCAATTTTCGCGTGGCTCTCTCAGCCCTTCAATGCCGTCATTGAACAAGCGCGCGCTGATGGTCGAGAGGTCACACTCGCGCTCACTGGTGTTGCTGATCCGTTTGTGCTGCAGATACAAGTCGCGGCGATGGCCGGCCTGCTGCTTTCCTCACCCATCTGGCTGTACCAACTCTGGCGATTCATCACTCCGGGCCTGCACCGGCACGAACGACGCTGGGCAATCGCTTTTGTTGCGGTCGCCGTCCCGCTCTTTGGCAGCGGCGTTGCCTTGGCGTATTTCGTGTTGCCGTTCGGCCTGCAGATCCTCTTTGGGTTCACCCCAGAAAACGTTGAGAACATCGTGTCCGTCGACAAGTACCTTGCCTTCTTTATCCGCATGGTCTTGATCTTTGGCGTCGGCTTCCTGCTCCCCATGGTTCTCGTATTACTCAACTTCTCCGGGATTCTGACCGGCAAACGTCTGCTTTCGTGGTGGCGATGGATCATCTTCAGCGTCTTTATCTTCGGAGCGATCGCCACGCCAACTGGCGACCCAGTCAATATGTTGCTGCTGGCCGGTCCGATGCTCGTACTTGTCGGGATCGCCATCATTATCTGCCTCATCAATGACCGGCGCCGTGCACGAAAGCGTGGCCCTGATTCTGACTACGACAATTGGGGCGATGACGAGACTTCGCCTCTCGAACTGGCATGACTTCAGCCGCCCTGATCGTGAATCCACGAGCAGGGAAGGGTCGGGCGGCCGATCAAGCCACACGGTGTGCGCAGGCACTGAACCAACGTGGCTGGCACACACGAGTAAGCCTGTGCCATTCCGTCACTGACACCATCGAGTCTGCTCGTCTTGCAACTGAGTCCGCTGACGTGGTGATCGCGTGCGGTGGCGACGGGACGGTTAATGCGGTCCTGCAGGGCGTTGTGGGCACATCTTCGGCATTGGGCGTACTTCCGTGCGGCACGGGCAATGACATCTCGAGCACCTTGGGCATGCCGAAAGGCGACGCCGAGGTGATCGCGAAAGCTTTGACGTCAATGCCCGTAATCTCCATCGACGTCGCCCGGGTCACGACGGCAGATGGCGCCACGAGGTGGTATCTCGGTGTGCTCTCCACCGGATTTGATTCCAATGTCAACGAGAGAGCTAACGCCATCCGCTGGCCCCGGGGAACGGCCAGATACATCACGGCGATGCTTGCCGAGCTTCGCACGTTTACCGCCCGGCCCTACTCGATCACAATCGACGGCGCGGTCCACGAAGGAGCGGGGATCTTGGTATCCGTGGGCAATGGTCCCCGCTACGGCGGCGGTATGCGGATCTGTCCATCCGCAGATATCCGTGATGGTCAGCTTGATCTGACCTGGCTCGGAGAAGTCAGCAAGGCGACCTTGCTCAAGGTCTTCCCGCGGGTCTATGCCGGGACACACGTCACCCACTCGCAAGTATCGACGCTGCGTGGCAAACACATCCAAGTTACGGCCCCGGGTCAAATTGCCTATGCCGACGGGGAAAGAGTCGGCCCCCTGCCGATTTCCATCGAGATGCATCCTGCGGCGCTCAAGGTCATAGCCGCACTGGCATAGCCTTACAGGGTGCCCACCCCCGCAGAGCGCTTCGCAGCAGCTAAGGCCCGCCAGCGCTTCCAAGGGCCGGTGCAGCGTTTCGCTGAGACTTACTCATTCCCGTTGGACGACTTTCAACTGCGTGCGTGCGCTTCGATCGCGGAAGGCCGCGGTGTCCTCGTGGCGGCTCCGACCGGCTCGGGCAAGACGGTCGTGGGGGAGTTTGCGGCCCAGGAAGCGTTGGATGCTGGGCTGAAATGTTTTTACACCACCCCCATCAAGGCCCTGTCTAACCAGAAGTTTCACGACCTTGTCGAACGTCACGGGGCTATGAACGTCGGACTACTTACTGGTGACACCGCCATTAATAGCGAGGCGCCCATTGTCGTGATGACGACTGAGGTGCTTCGCAACATGCTCTACACGGATTCACCCACCCTGCACACCCTTGGCTATGTCGTCATGGACGAGGTGCACTATCTCGCCGATCGTTCGCGTGGGGCTGTGTGGGAGGAAGTCATCATTCACCTGCCACAACGCATCACGGTGATTGCGCTGTCTGCCACGGTCAGCAACGCCGAGGAGTTTGGTGAGTGGCTTGAGACAGTGCGGGGAGCG
>JBIHZU010000090.1:0-6636 GCA_044240285.1 Candidatus Nanopelagicales bacterium
ATAACAGTACCGCCGAGTTCGCGCATCGCGAGCGCCTCACCACTGAGCGAGTCTCCGTCGAGATCAGGATCGTCGGGGCTGGCCTCGTCTGGCGCCTTAGGCTCTACGGGTATTTCCGGCGCGGCCGCGCGCTTGCGGGTTGGCTTTTCGGCCGGGGGAGTTTTGGGTGCAGGGGCTTTGGCAGGTGCTGCACCCGGATCGAGAATAACTTCGACACGTCGATCGACGCGCAACACATCGAGCACTGCCTGGCGCAGTCGCTCGTCGTGGCCGCCGTTGCTCACACCGGCAATGACACCTGCGTTTTGTACGCCGATGACCAACGTCGTGTCGTCCACCGAAAGCGGCGAGGCCTCATTGAAGATCATCCATGCCACGCGAGATGTCGACTTGATTGACTCCAACACCGCTGGCCATAGTGACTGCACTTCAGCGAATTCGATGGTGCCGTTGGGAGTAGAGGCAGCCACCGGCGGCGCTACGGGCTGCTCAGCTGCCGCCTGCTTGACCTCGGAGAGTTTGCGCGGCGGTGTGCCCACAGGTGGCGCGGCAGCCGCGGCCGGCGGAGTTGACGGGGCGGCAGGGCGAGGGCGTTGCGGCGGAGCGGCAGCAGGTGGTGGAGCGGAAGCCGCAGGTGCAGGCTCGGCATCACCTGTGAGGGCGTGCACGCCAAGTGAAGCGACTCTGCGCTCCATCCGATCAAGGCGAGCAGCAACGCCTTCGGACGCATCATCTGCAGCCGGTAGCAGCAACTTCGCGCACAACAACTCAAGTTGCAGACGTGGTGCAGTTGCTCCACGCAGTTGCGTGATGCCTTCGCTCACTAGATCAGCGGCGCGCGTCAATTCAGCGGTACCCATCGACGCGGCTTGGCGCTGCATTGTCTCGAGTACGTCGTCAGGTGCATCGATAAGCCCGGACTGCGCAGCGTCGGGAACAGCAGCGATCACAACGAGATCACGCAAACGCTCGAGCAAGTCAGATGCAAAACGACGCGGGTCATGACCTGCATCAACGACTGCTGCAACTACCGCAAACAACTCCGCACCATCACCAGCAGCAAGTGCTTCGATAGTGCGATCAAGTAGCACGGTGTCAGTAACACCTAATTGACTGGCAGCTTCGATATAGGTGACACCTTCTGGGCCCGAACCCGCAACAACCTGCCCGAGAACCGAAAGACTGTCGCGCACACTCCCCGCGCCCGCGCGCGCGATGAGTGCCAGCGCTGCGGGCTCGTACGAGATGCCTTCGGAATCAGAAATCGTGGCAAGGTGCGACTGCAGAACTTTGGTCGGTACAAGTCGGAAGTTGTAGTGATGTGTGCGCGAACGAATAGTCGGCAGGACCTTGTCGGCCTCAGTAGTGGCGAAGATAAAGCGCACATGCTCGGGCGGTTCTTCAACGAGTTTGAGAAGTGCATTGAAGCCTGCAGTCGTGACCATGTGGGCTTCGTCGATGATGTAGATCTTGTAGCGCGAGGACGCCGGTGCGAATACAGCGCGCTCGCGCAGATCACGGGTGTCGTCGACACCACCGTGGCTTGCGGCATCAAGTTCGATGACATCGATCGAACCGGGGCCATTGGGCGCGAGGTCAACGCAACTGGGGCACACTCCACATGGGTCGGGTGTCGGACCTTCGACACAGTTGAGCGAGCGGGCCATGATGCGGGCGGTGGACGTCTTGCCGCAGCCACGTGGGCCCGAGAAGAGGAACGCATGATGGATGCGCCCGGCGGTCAATGCCCGGCGCAACGCAGTCGTCACGTGCTCCTGCCCCACCACCTCGTTGAGACTGGCTGGACGATAGGTGCGGTACAGAGCAAGGGCCACCGGATCACCCTAATGCGCGGGGCCGACGGCCGTGGGCGCACCGTAGACTGCTGCTCGACCCCTCGTGCGGCGTTATCCGACCGAACTCCCCCAGGGCCGGAAGGCAGCAAGGGTAGGCAGGCTCTGACGGGTGCGCGAGGGGTCCCTTTGTGCCAGAAGACCCCCGGACGCCTTCGCAATCCGGGGGCCATCGCTGTGGCGGAGGATAGGGGATTTGAACCCCTGAGGGGTTTCCCCCAACACGCTTTCCAAGCGTGCGCCATAGGCCACTAGGCGAATCCTCCGTGGAGGAGCCTACCGACTGCCCTGCCCTATCCGGTAACCGGAGTTGAACCCAGTCGCCGACTTAGACTTCAGGAGTGATCTTCAAGGCGGTAGGCGATGCTCGCCCTTACGACGACCATGGCTTCTCGGTGGCCGATTGGGCGAAAGTCTCCCCCCGGCAGGTACGCCTCACCGACTTGATCACGATTAAGCGCACCCTCGACCTTGACGCGCTGCTCGCCGACGATTCGACGTTCTATGGCGACCTCTTCGCGCACGTGGTGCGGTGGCGCGGGGAGTTCTACCTCGAAGACGGTCTTCACCGCGCAGTTCGCGCCGCACTTCAGCAACGTTTGGTTATACATGCGCGTGTCCTCGACCTTGATGCACTACAAAAAATGGGAGGCTCTACACATGAGTAGTTCGGCACCTGGCCCCCGTTCGAGCCGTCGTCAATCCACGAGGCGCACCCCGTGGCTCGGGGTCGTTTTGATTGGACTTGCCCTCGTACTGCTCTTCGGCGCTGGCTTCGGTCTCTCGCGGCTCATCCGCAATGCTTCCAATGGCGGCGACGCAGCACCCACGACGGGCAGCAGCCAGTCGACGAACAACCCAGAACCTTGCATCACGACCACGGTGATCCCCGGCGCTGATCTCCCCAAGCCCGACACCGTGACCACAAATGTCTATAACGCCACCGACCGTGCGGGCCTAGCAGCATCAACGGGCGACGAACTCAAAAGTCGCGGATTCCTCATTGGCACAGTCGCCAACGATCCAAAGGCCAAGACAGTCACAGGTGTCGCCGAAATTCGCTACGGCACAAAGGGCGAGTTGGCCGCAAAACTCATGACGTTCTACATCCCCGGTGCAACGTTGGTTAACGATGGTCGCGGAGACACCACCATCGACACGGTGCTCGGTGCTGCGTTCGTATCCGTCGCTGCGCAGTCCGAAGTAGACAAGGCGCTCGCTGAGCCCTCACCGTCTGCATCAGGTGCTGGTTGCTCTTCATCCGCTACGCCAATGGATAGCAGTGAGCCCACAACAGACTCTGGCTCAAGCACTACGCCCAACGCCTCCTGATCCACCTGGGGTGCCTACCAACGGAGGCCACATGACCGCACTGCGAGCAGGCATTGATCTCGGTGGGACCAAGATTCAAGTAGTTGTTCTTGATGAGAGCAACGAGGTCAAAGGTCAGTGCCGTGTTCCCACGCCTCGCGATAACGGTCCGCAAGGTGTGATTGACGCCATGATCGATGCGGTGAAGGCTGCTATCGCTGATGCGGCACTATCCGAAACAAAACTTGTTGGTGTTGGTATCGGTGGTCCTGGCCAGATTGATCCGATGGCCGGCACATTGAGTGGCGCACCCAATCTCCCCGATTGGCTTGGCACTGTGAAAGTCGTAGAGCCGATGCGGCAATCACTTGGCGCACCGGTGGTCCTTGCTAATGACGTACAAGTCGCCGTCATTGCCGAGGATCAACTTGGCGCGGGCCGCGACTACTCGTCCGTGCTCGGAGTTTTCTGCGGCACGGGAGTTGGTGGCGGAATCATCATCAACGGAAAGCTCTGGAAGGGCCGCGGAGCTGCCGGTGAAATCGGGCACATGGTTGTCGAACCTAATGGAGCGATGTGCGGATGTGGCCGACGCGGCTGCATGGAGGCGTACGCCGGGCGCGCATCGATGGAGCGCAAGGCACGCAAGATGGTCGATGACGGCGCAAAGACGAGTTTGTTCAAGATCATGAAAGAGAAGGAGAAGGCCAATCTCTCCAGCAGCGTCTGGGATAAGGCTCTACGCCAAAATGACAAAGTTGCCGAGCAACTCATGGACCGAGCTGTATGGGCCCTAGGCATTGGCGTCGCGAGCGCCATCAACCTTCTTGATCCCGAGTGTGTGGTGATTGGTGGTGGTCTCGGTTCACGACTGGGCCAGCCATTTGTCGACGCGATTATTGATGCAATGCAACCGCACCTGCTGAAAGTCAAAACTCCACCAGCGATCGTGCTCGCATCTCTTGGCGATCTCGGCGGCGCCATTGGCGCCACCCTGTTGCTAGACGGCAATTACTAGACACTCAGAGGCACGTGCTCAAACAGGTGGTGGTGGAGTGACCATTAAGGTCGTGGTCACCGAGACCGATGTGCCAGTTGCAGAGCAGGAGACATCCCAGGCCGCTTCAGGCGTACTCTCGTTGATGTATGACGTCACTGCCGTTGCGGTGAGTGCACCTGCGCTACACACAATGTCTAGGCGGGTGCCATCGGTGTAGGTCGCACCCGTTGCGTCAGGCACCCAACCCGGCGCAAGTTGCCAATGCTGCACCCACGTCCAAGGTGTGAGTGGATCCGCCACGGGCACAGCCGCAGTGTCAGTCACCGAGATCTGTCGCGCGGTGAAAGTGATGTCGCGCGCGCGCGTGGAACCACCAGGAGTGTCAGTCAGGCGATAGCGCAAGGGGCCTACAACTTGCATGCGCGTGTAGCCCGACTTGGTTTGGCCCAAAGGTTCAAAGGTTGAGTGCGCAAGCATCGAGCGGCTCCAAGCGAGCGCAACGGAATCGGTCTTTGCCGCACGGCCACGATCGGAGAGCACCGGTACCCCAGAGGAGAACCACGTCATTGAGCCGTGGTCTTCGTGACCGTGCGCCCACTGGCGCGGACCGCCACGCAGAATGAAGTGGTCAGTAGTCGTGGTGCGGGCGGCGAATCCAGACTTTGGACACCACAACGCAGCACCAGATGGAGTTACTGCAAGGCCAGTACCGCCATCGCCAACGGACTCGAGCACACCGTCGGGTCGCGCGAGCGCCGCGAGACTGCGTGTGCCAAGGGCAAAGGTGCTCGCCGGGATAATCTCGACACCAAGATGCCGAGCTGAGTTCGCCCACATTCTCATGTTGGTGCGCTGATAGGCGATTGATTGCTCCAACGTGAGCCCACACCGATCGAACACCCGCGAGCCATCGGCCTGAGCGCGGGCAAGGGCGTACGCCTGCCATTCGGGTCGCACCATCAAGCGGCCGATTTTGTACAACGCCACATTGGCCATCAAGCCGTGGTTGTGCGGTCGTTTAGCGGGGAGGCCGTAGTAACGCTGAGGATCCATCGATGCATCAGCAAGCTCTTCGATGGGAGCAAGTAAGCGAGTGTCACCCGTCTGCTGCCACAGACAGGCCGAGATACGTAAACGCTTGGTGATTGACGACTCGTCCCAACCCTGTCGAATGAGCTCATTAGGGCCGACGCTCGCGCCAGGATCTGGAACCGCCGCAGCACGATCTAAGAAGATCTCAACCGCCTTGGGCATATCGACTACAGCGATCGGACCCAGCCACTCCATCCAGGCAAAGTACGCAGTCCAGAATCGCTCACCCGGATATAGATCTAGCCACGGCGCACCGGGTGCAACGGAGACGGGCTTGCCACGGAAGACAATCGTGTTTGTGGTAGCCAGATCAGAAAGGTCAACTTGTGCGGCCTTGGTGGTGTCGAGCATTGCGCCGCAATAGGTCTTCAGATTTACGCCAGCCGCGGGAACAGCACTGAGGCCTGTGACGACAAGAGCGCTCGCAATGGAAGCTCCCGTGAGTATGCGCAAGATCGATCGCCGAGGACTGGTCATCAGGCCTCTTTTCTATCTCATCCGAGGGGGTCAAGACCACTTCAGGGCCACCCGAATGCCTCTAGAGGGCTTTGAGATCTCCAGAGCGCTGGAATGTTCCGGAATTCAGAGAGCCTTACCCAATGAGACGCTTGCGCAGGCGGTGGATCGACAGGTAGCGGGCGACGACCGCGAAGATGATGAGCACTGCGACGTTCCACACATCGGCCCAGCCCTCCCAGCCGAACACAGCGTGCCGCACCAGTTCTACACAGTGATAGAGCGGATTGATCTGCGCAATTGTCTGTGCCCACTGTGGTAACTGGGTAAGTGGGAAAAACGTGCCAGCAACCAAGAACAGCGGCGTGATGAGTGCACTCGTCACGTAGTTGAACGAATCAATGCTCGGGACCAAGCCGCTAAGCCACTGACCAAAGAACCCAAAGCCGAGACCGGTGAGAAACCCGATGAAGGGCACCGCCAGCATCCCCCACGACGGCGGTAGCCCGAAACACATGGCGACTAGCAGGGGCGCACAACCGTAGACACCGGCCTTGGCCGCGATCCATAGGCCCTCGGCGGTCATGATCTCCGAGACATCAACCGGCGTGGAGAGCAGACCGTCGTACGTCTTCTGATACACGCGACGGACATAAGTCGTAAACATTCCAGTGAAAACACTCGAGAAAAGCACAGCGGTCGCGACCGAGCCGGTACCTACAAACTCGATGTAGGAGTAGCCGTTGATGTTGGAGATCAGTGCTCCGAGGCCAAGGCCGAATGCCAGCAGATAGATGGTCGGCTCAACAATGGACGCGAAGGTTGTCGACACCCAGAGGCGACGAAACATGATCGCCTCGCGCGTCAAAATACCCGCGTAGGCGTGGACATCGATCATTCGAGCACCTCACCGGTGAGCAGCAC
>JBIHZU010000091.1:0-6609 GCA_044240285.1 Candidatus Nanopelagicales bacterium
ACGAGTGGTGATCGCGAGATTCTCGTGCCGTTCGTGTCGGCAGTCGTCCCTCAGGTCGACATCGATGCACGTCGCATAGTCATCGACCCGCCCCCAGGGCTGCTTGATGCCGACCTCTAACGCGCACCCACAGTTGCGCATCGACATCGTGTCGATCTTTCCTGACTATCTCGCCCCGCTTGAATTGTCCCTTGTCGGTAAGGCTCGTGAAGCCGGCCAGATAGACGTACGCATTCATGATCTGCGTGACTGCACCCAGGACCGTCATCGCACCGTCGATGACACGCCATATGGCGGCGGACCCGGCATGGTGATGCTGCCCGAACCCTGGGGCGATGCGCTGGACTCCATCCTCGGGAGCGATCCGTCCCGCACGCCTGTGCTCGTCGTACCGACACCATCCGGAGAGCGATTCACGCAAGCTCATGCGGCCAAGTGGGCTCTTGGTGACTGGCTCATCTTCGCCTGCGGCCGATATGAGGGCATCGACTCACGCGTTATGGAGCACTTCGGTGAGCGGATCCACGTGGCCGAGGTTTCGTTGGGCGATTATGTGCTTGCTGGGGGAGAGGTCGCCGCTTTGGCTGTCACGGAGGCTGTCGTCCGCTTGCTACCGGGAGTCCTGGGCAATAGCGAGAGCGTTGTCGATGATTCGTTTGCTCCCGGACGTATGGCAGATCTCGTCGAAGGCCCGGTCTACACCAAGCCACCGCTCTGGCGCGGTCTCGAGGTGCCCGAGGTGCTCCTCAGCGGCCACCATGGCCGCATAGAAGCCTGGCGGCTCGAGCAGGCTCACGAACGTACTCGGACCAGACGGCCAGACCTCCATGGCGAAACCCCCTCGGGAGATGTGGCAGACTAGGCGGCCGGCGCTCCTGCCACAGGGGGAACGTCGAGTTTTGCAAGAGGAATGTCCACTCCTCGGCCCCAGGGCCGACTTATGAGCGGGCGACCTGTGGCGCCGGCCGGGAAGCAGCTATGAATATTCTCGATGATCTCGATTCCGTCTCCCTCCGCGACGTACCGGACTTCCGCGCCGGCGACACCGTCAAGGTGCACGTCAAGGTAGTCGAAGGCAACAAGAGCCGCGTGCAGGTTTTCCAAGGAGTTGTCATCGCCCGCAACGGCGGCGGCGTCCGTGAGACCTTCACTGTGCGCAAGGTCTCCTATGGCGTCGGCGTAGAGCGTGTGTTCCCGCTTCATACCCCGATCATCGAAAAGATCGAACTTGTCTCCCGCGGCGATGTTCGCCGCGCGAAGCTGTACTACCTGCGCGATCTTCGTGGCAAGGCAGCCAAGATCAAGGAACTCCGCGACAGAACGGATTCCTGACCGCGAGCCTTCGGGCTCTTTCGGCAGTTAGTCTCGGCAGGTGAGCCAGACATGGCGGTCCCGCGTACCCGGTTGGGTTGAGGTTCCCGCGATCATTGTTGTTGCGCTTCTGATCGTCTTCTTGCTCAAGACATTTGTGGTGCAGGCGTTCTACATTCCTTCGGGGTCGATGGAGAACACTCTGCAAGTAGGCGATCGCGTGGTCGTCAACAAGGTCGTCTACCACCTCAGACCAGTACAGCGTGGCGATGTCATTGTGTTTGACGGAAGCGGCATCTTCACTCCCGAAGTAGAGACCTCTGACAGCGGCGGACCTTTAGCGGTCATGGGTCGTGTCTTGGGCGCCCTGTTTGGCATCGCAGCTCCGAGCGAGCACGACTTCATTAAGCGCGTCATTGGTGTGGGTGGTGACCGAGTGGTCTGCTGCAACACCCAACGCCAGATCACCATCAATGGAATTGCACTTGATGAGAGCTCGTACCTGTATCGCAAAAATCCACCGAGCCGCGAGCCCTTCGACGTCATCGTGCCCGATGGCAAGTTGTGGGTGATGGGGGATCACCGATCTGCATCTGCAGACTCACGGGCGCATATGGGGGACCCCGGCGGAGGTTTCGTGCCCCTAGATCGCGTCCTCGGCCGCGCATTCGCCGTAGTATGGCCGTTGTCGGATGCTCAGGTTCTCGAATTGCCGAGCACCTTTGATCAACCCGGTCTCACTCAAGCGGATGGCGGTAACTGATGTCGGAGCTCACACCAGAGCCTGCCCCGCACCAGAGCCCAGAGCCGGTGGAGAACCCGCCCATCGACGAATCCGCTGTGGAGAGCAAACCGATCGAAGAGACGCCTGTGAAAAAGTCTAAGAAAGAGAAGAAGAAGAGCGGGCCCGTGCGCGCTCTTGCAGAGACTGTGATCATCATTGTTGTGGCGCTCGCGGCCGCTGTGCTCATTCGACTTTTTCTGGTGCAAGCTTTCTATGTGCCAAGTGGTTCGATGGAAAACACACTGCTACCCAGCGATCGCATTGTGGCCTCGAAAATTACAACTCATTTCTCGGGTGTGCAGCGTGGACAGGTCGTCGTGTTCAAGGATCCGGGTGGGTGGCTCCCGGCCCCGGCTCCCGCACCTGGTGGTGTGAGCGGCGCGATTCGCGGCCTGTTCACTTTCATCGGTCTGCTTCCAGCTGACTCTGGCAACGACCTAGTCAAGCGGGTGATCGGGGTCGGTGGTGATCGCATCGTCTGCTGCGACAAAGACGGACACATCCAGTTGAATGGCAAGTCGCTCATCGAGCCGTACATCAAGCCAGGAGACACAACTGATCAAGTTCTCTTTGATGTCGTTGTTCCTAAGGACAGCGTCTTTGTCATGGGCGACAACCGGTCGAACTCGCGTGATTCGCGTTACCACCTTCGAGCCAACGATGGCGGCGTCCCGGTCAAGGACGTCGTGGGCAACGTATTCGTGACGGTGTGGCCGTTATCGAGGTTTACGTTCATGTCGATCCCCGACACATTTAGCGATATTCCTTCTGCACCGTGAGTGCCAGGCCCACCCTGCGGGTTGAGCGTGGACTTCTGCGCGAAGGCAACCGTCTCCTCGCCAGCATGGACGAGGTCGGTCGTGGTTCGTTGGCTGGACCAGTGTCTGTCGGTGTCGTAGTCATTGATGTGGATTCGCGGCCAGCGCCTGATGGCGTGCGGGATTCCAAACTCTTAAGCCCAGCGCAGCGTGAGGTCCTTGTCCCGGCGATTCGCTCCTGGGCGCTCGCCTCGGCAGTCGGGCATGCCGAACCTGAGGAGATTGATGAGTTTGGACTCACCGCTGCATTACGCCTTGCTGGCGAGCGTGCACTTGGTCAGTTGCCGGAGTCACCTGATCTGATACTTCTCGACGGCAGTCATGACTGGCTCACTCGGCCAACAGTGCAGGGTGATCTTTTCGCGGACACGACAGCTGCTGGAGATCGATGGGGATTGCGAGCGGCCCCTCGAGTGACAACACGCGTTAAGGCGGATCTCACGTGTGCATCGGTGGCGGCGGCGAGCGTGCTGGCGAAAGTCGAACGCGACGGTCTCATGCGGGTGCTCGGAACGCAGGTTCCGGACTACGGATGGGCGTTCAATATGGGTTATTCGTCGCCTGAGCACGTGCAAGCACTCGAGCGCATCGGCCCCTCGCAGTGGCACCGTCGTTCGTGGAATCTGCCCGGCGTCTAGCGAGGTTATCCACACGTGAGGCTTTGACTCTGGTGTGAGCGGCCCAGGTCACGGAGTGTGTGCCGCGGAGGTGGCACATGCGCGTATCCGACGCACTCGGAAGATTCGGCGAGCAGCTTGCAGCGCAACATTTGATTGCTGCAGGCATGGAAGTTCTCGATCGCAATTGGCGTTGTTCAATCGGCGAGATCGACATCGTCGCTCGCGATGGCGACACCCTCGTCATCTGTGAAGTGAAGACCCGTCGCTCCCTCACCTTTGGCCATCCAGTGGCTGCAGTGACCCCGATTAAGTTGCGACGACTCCGGCGGCTGGCTGCAGAGTGGGCGTCGACGAGTGGCATTCGCGCGCGCACTATTCGTCTGGATGTGGTCGGCATTCTCACCCCTCGTGACGGACAACCGATCATCGAACATATTCGGGGCGTGAGCTGATGCCTGTTGCGCGCACACGCGGCGCAGTTGTCGTAGGTGTGGAAGGCGTGATCGTCGAAGTGGAGGCCGATGTCGCAGCCGGGCTAGTGGGCATGACGATCGTAGGTTTGCCTGACAAAGCGGTGGGAGAGTCTCGCGACCGGGCCCGCACCGCTGTCGTGAACAGTGGACTTGAGTGGCCACAACGCAAAATCACCATCGCGCTGCTACCGACGGACCTGCACAAGCGCGGTTCTGGGCTGGATCTCTCCGTTGCTGTCGCCGTCCTTGCCGCAACTGAGCAAGTTCCGGCCACGGCGGCAGAGGCATGTGTGGTGATGGGGGAACTTGGACTGGATGGACGCGTCCGTCCGGTGCGTGGTGTGGTGTCGGCGGCGATTGCGGCACACCGTGCGGGCATCGCGCGACTCGTGGTGCCGCGAGGCAATTCAGCCGAAGCGTCGCTGGTGCCTGGTCTTGAAGTTGTCCCGGTCGACTCACTCCTGCACCTCGTGCACGTACTTCGCGGCATCACCCCACCCGAAGCCGTTCCCGAGGTGCAGCGACAAGGGCAGTCTCTCCATCTGCCAGACCTCTCAGATGTCCGCGGTCAGTCCGAAGCGCGCTGGGCACTTGAGGTGGCTGCTGCGGGTGGTCACCATCTCGCAATGATCGGCATGCCCGGAGTGGGAAAGACGCTACTTGCCGAACGGCTGCCGGGGATTTTGCCGCCGCTGGATACCCAGGAAGCATTGGAGGTCACCGCGATTCGATCGGCCTTTGGATTATTGCCAGAGGGTGCGGGGCTGGTCGACATACCGCCATTCGAAGCGCCCCATCACTCTGCCAGCGAGGTCGCTCTCGTAGGTGGTGGCGCAGGATCGCGAATCCGTGCCGGGCTGGTGACACTCGCGCATCACGGTGTGTTGTTTCTCGATGAGGCACCGGAGTTCGATCGCGCCGCGCTGGAGGCGCTGCGGCAATCGCTCGAATCCGGGGTCGCAGTCGTTGCACGATCAGGATTTAGCGTGAGATTGCCTGCCCGCTTCCAGTTGCTTATTGCCGCCAATCCATGTCCGTGTGGATTCGGATTAGGGCGTGGGGAGCGGTGCACCTGCTCTTCGATAGCGCGTCGGCGTTACGCACATAAATTGTCTGGTCCGCTGCTTGATCGCATCGACTTACGTGTCGAACTTGAACAATCGGGGGACCTGATCGGCGAACCAGCCGAATCCTCAGCAGTCGTTGCTGATCGCGTACGGCAAGCGCGCGAACGTGCCGCCCACCGCTGGCACGCGATGCCCTGGACGCTAAATGCGCATGTGCCGCCGGCTGCACTGCGTAGTACCTTTCCGCCGACCCCATCGGCGTGGCGACTCTTGCGCGGAGCCGTACGCGAACGGACCGTAAGCCAGCGTGGTGCCGATCGAGTCCTTCGTGTCGCGTGGACCCTCGCTGACCTAGCCGGAGCCGATGTTCCCGGCGATGACGAAGTGGCGGCCGCCTTGGCTGTGCGCACCACTGCACCGGGGTGGGCAGCATGAGCGATCGGGATGTCCGTGCGCGGGTGTTGCTCTCTCGACTCAGTGAGCCGGTCGATGTGCACCTGAATCGACGGATCTTGGACATCGGGGCGACGGAGGCGGCGGCTGAACTCGTCGCTGGGACCTCTCCGTTGCGCAACGCGGAGTCGTTGCGGATTCGACTTGAGCACAACGACCCTGAACGCATGGTCGACGCTGACCTTGCATCGGCCGAACGCATTGGGGCACGTGTCATCACTCCAGGGACGTCTGCGTGGCCGACGCAACTTGATCAACTCGGTGAACGCGCACCGATACTTCTGTGGGTGCTCGGCTCTGGTGATCTGCGACTACTTGCTCTGCGGTCAGTGGCGATCGTGGGTGCGCGAGCTGCAACGTCATATGGCGAAACAGTGGCTCGTCGTTGGTCCGCCGATTTTGTGACGCATGGGTGGACCGTCGTGTCTGGGGGTGCATTCGGTATTGACGCCGCGGCACACCGAGGGGCACTCGCTGCAGGAGGCGCCACGGTGTGTGTCTTGGCAAGTGGAGTCGACGTGCCCTATCCGCGATCGCATGACTTACTGCTGGCGCAGATTGCAGAGAACGGTCTGGTGGTGAGCGAATCCCCGCCAGGCAGCTCAGCCATGCGACAACGGTTTCTGACTCGCAATCGTCTAATCGCTGCGATCTCACGCGCAACGGTGGTTGTTGAAGCCGCGCTGCGCTCTGGTGCCCGCAGCACTGCTGGCGAGGCGGCCGACCTTGCTCGTCCGGTGTTTGCTGTTCCGGGTCCGGTCACCTCGGTGAGCTCAGCGGGCTGTCACACGCTGATTCGCCAGCATGCCGCCGAATTGGTTGCGGGCTCCGATGACGTGCTCTCACTTCTCGATCCCCTGAACGTTGCCGCTCCAGTCGACCATGAACCGGCACGAGTCGACGATGGCCTCGACACACGAGAAGCCCGTGTGTTTGACGCCGTCCCTCTGCGCAAGCCGGCGTCCATGACTGCGTTGGTACGGACGGCTGGACTCACTCCCACTGAGGTTGTGGCTGCCCTGGGGCACCTGCAATCTCGGGGTCTCGTGCGGCGTGCGCCGGATGGTTGGGTCAAACAGGCAC
>JBIHZU010000092.1:0-6547 GCA_044240285.1 Candidatus Nanopelagicales bacterium
GATGAATGCGACCTGCTCGTCGTAGCGCGACCGGGTGTTGAACGTGCGGCCTAGGTGCCAGTCGGAGGTGTGCAGGAAACGCATGGGATCACTGTGCCGTAGGAGTCTGACTGCCCGAATAGGGCATGAGCCAAACAAGGTCCCCCTCCACATCACCGGCCTGCTGACCGGTGCGGAAGAGTGGTTGCTCCGGTATTAACCGCATGCCGACCACAGCCCTCGCCCTGCGGCTTGTGCCGATGCCTGCGCCGCAACGAATGCGTCGTAGTGGTGGTACGGCGTGCGATAGAGATACTCCGTCGCGAAGCCGTCTGCCACGAGATCGAGATTGACGGAGTCAGTCGGCGTGAGCCACACATACGCGAGAGTGCGGCCATATTTATCTACCGAATCCTGGGAAGAGTCCGGTTCGAGATAGACACTGCGACCATCAAGCAACCGGCGGGCCTCGGCGGAGGATTCGGGTCCGAAGCACTCCACTGGACGCCCCGGGGCGACCGTCTCTGGCGTGTCGATGCCGATCAGCCGCACGGTCACATCTCCGCTCGGTGTCTGCACATGGATGGTGTCGCCATCCACCACCCGCGTGACTGGGTAGGGGCCCTCAAGATCCTGTACAGGTTGCAACTCGCTTGTGCTGGGCGCCGGCCCAATCGCGGCGGATGGCGGATTGTTGATCACCGGTGTGGGCACACTCGGCGAATTGCGGCTAAAGGCAAAAACTGAGATCGCGACCACGGTTGCCCCCGTGATCAGCCACGTAATTGACCTTGCTCGTGCTTTCGCCACTCATTCCCCCTCGACAGGGAGCACTCTACGTTGTGGAGAAGGGCGGCATCCTCTAGACGCGCTCGACCAACATGGCTGCTCCCTGACCCACGCCGATACACAGCGAGGACAGACCCAAATCGATTCCGTCGCGCTGCATGCGATTGAGCAGCGTGAGAGTGATGCGTACGCCACTCGAGCCCAGCGGATGTCCGAGCGCAATGGCCCCACCAGCCGCATTCACCCGACCGCGATCAAGCCCGAGCTGGCGTTCGCACGCAATAACCTGAGCCGCGAAGGCCTCGTTGATCTCGATCGCGCCGACATTATCTAGCGCAGTTCCGGTCTTAGCCAAGACCTTGGAGATTGCCGGCACAGGTCCAATGCCGAAGAGGCTGGGTGCCACGCCAGCGGCAGCTGATCCCACGATGCGCGCCCGCGGCTTCAGTCCGTACTTCTTCACCGCATCGCCCGAAGCAACAATGATGGCCGATGCGCCGTCGGATAACGGTGAGGCGTTGCCTGCGGTGACCACACCATCGGTCACGAACGACGACTTGAGTGCCGCTAATCCTTCGAGAGTCGTGTCAGCGCGCACTGTCTCATCGCGCTCGACTGGCCCACCCTTTGCTGGCTGAACCGCGACGATTTCTTCGTCGAAGAAGCCGGACTCCCACGATGCCGCCGCGGCCAACTGGGAACGCAACGCGTATTCATCTGAATCTTCACGAGTGATTCCTTCAAGGCGGGCAAGCTTCTCCACCGCCTCGCCTAGGCCCATCGTCGCATCGCCGTCATCAAGGGGGCGCATTCGCGGATTGACCAGTCGCCAACCCAGCGATGTGTCGGCCACGTCGCCGGGCTTTGCCCACGGGGTGCCGGGCTTGGCCATGACCCACGGGGCCCGAGTCATTGATTCGCAACCACCGGCGACAACGATCTCCGCATCACCGGTACGAAT
Source organism: Candidatus Nanopelagicales bacterium (assembly GCA_044240285.1). Lineage (GTDB taxonomy): Bacteria > Actinomycetota > Actinomycetes > S36-B12 > S36-B12 > CAINMH01. Next base: position 1,730 of record JBIHZU010000092.1, read on the forward strand.
AGACGCAGCCGCCGACATGATCGCCTGGAGCCCCGACGCACAAAGTCGGTTAACGGTGAAGCCAGGAACGCTCTGCGGAAGTCCGGCGAGGAGTATGGCCATTCGAGCAACGTTGCGATTGTCTTCTCCCGCCTGATTCGCTGCACCGAAGATAACCTCGTCAATATCTGCGCCTGTGAGACCTGTTCGCGCAATCACTTCACCGAGCACCAAGGCAGCTAGGTCATCTGCACGAACGGTCGACAACGCACCGCCGTATCGCCCGACAGGCGTGCGCACGCCTCCGACGAGATACGCATCTCTAGACATAAGGAACCTCCTGCTCGGTGGGCGCGCAATGAATCAGGACCACTCTAGGCCGCACTAGTCTGAGCGACGTGACCCTGCTCCCCGGCCCCACCGATGGCGCTACCGCAGTGACCGTCTGGTCGCTGGAGATGACGTCGCCGAGCCAGATGCGCGCTGGGCGAGTGCCCGCACCCCTGCCAGAGCTGCGCACCGCCCACGCGGAGAAGGCGCGCACCAGCCGTGATTGCTATGCGGCGATCGGCGCTCCTTGGCATTGGGTCGATCGTGCTGACTGGACTCTCGAACAATGGCAGGCCTGGACCGATCGTCCCGATCATCACCTCGTCACTGCGTGGCTTGACGATGTGCTCGTGGGCTATTACGAACTTGAGCAGCAGGCCGGAGCTGTAGAAATCGCCTACTTCGGAATAACTGTGGCCGCCATGGGCCAAGGCATCGGCGGCTGGCTACTCACTGAAGCCCTGCTCCATGCGTGGCGCCTGCCCGACACGACTCGAGTGTGGGTGCACACGTGCAGCCTTGACGCTCCGGCTGCGCTCGCTAATTACGAAGCACGGGGCATGAATAGGTTTGCCGAGCACATCGAATGGCGACTCGTCACACCCCAGTGAGCGCAGTAAGCCTTCCCGAGGTGATGGCATCGCCGAGCGCCTGATGATCGAGAGCATTCTGATCCGCGTATGCAGTGGAGAACTCCACCATCTGATCTTCAAATTCGGTTGTCGAGCCGAGGTATTCCGCGATCGCAAAGCGGTCCCCCGAACGAGCATGCGCCTTAGCGAGCGTCCACGCGCATACGGCTCCGTAATAACTGAAGACCGCTGGGTTCAGTCCGGTGACGTCGACTGAGCCTTTCCAATCGCGCAACTGGCGCACATAAAAATCGCGCGTGACGATATTGACGTCAGCGATTTTTTCCCAGCCGAGAAAGACATCGCTCACCGCCTGCATGATGCGCTGGCCCTGAACCACGCGCTCGCCATGGTTGGAGTATTCACTCGGTGTCGTGAATCGCTCTAGCACTGACGCTTGCGCCTCCTTTAATTGCAAGAACAGCGGGTCGGCGTCGTCCCTTCCAGTGAAGAGTGCGATCCAGCAACGCGTGCCTACGCTTCCTACGCCCACCACCTTGCGTGCCGCGTCGCGCAGGGTGTACTGAGCAAAGAGGTGTCGACGATCTGCACTCAAAGTATTGGCGTATTCGCTCTCCACAGATGACAGCAGCTGCTGAAGATACTCAAGCCCCTGCGACTGCAGGACGTCTTCAATGCGCACCACCAACGGTGGCTGACTGATGATTCGCAGCCGACCATCCTCCACCACAGTGAGCTTCTTCATTGCTTGCACGGAGTTGCGACTCATGACCTTTGACACCATCTTGTTGGCCTTGACTACATCTGCCTTCGGCGCCGTGGTTTGGATGTCTGCGAGGAGTCGCTCCATATCTGCGAGCGCATACCAGACATCAAGCGTCTTCATCTCAGCGAATTCGAGCATCGCCGTGCGATAGCGACCAGCAGCGGTGCGCACTGCGGCCCGTCGGTCCTTGCCCTTGTCTCCACGATCACGAGCAGCGACTTCAATGCTTGCGCACAACCGCTTCACGTCCCATTCGATGGGACCGGGCAAAGTCTCATCAAAGTCGTTGATGTCGAAGACGAGGCGACGTTCTGGTGAGCCGTACATGCCGAAATTCACCAGGTGCGCATCACCGCAGAGTTGTGCGATGAGGTTCGTGCGCGGCCCCCGCGCGAGGTCGGAGGCCATCACCAGCGCGGCCCCGCGAAAGAACGCGAATTGAGAGGAGACCATGCGCCCGTATCGGATGGGCACCAGCTCCGCGAGACGACTCTCGGCCTGTTCCTCGAGAAGCGAAATAGGGTCGGGTCGGTCGGTCAGGTTGAGTGCCGCGAGGTCATCCATGCCTGCCACCCTATGCGGTCTGCGCGGGGAGCCCGGTGGTAACGTTTCTCCCGCGCGCCGCTAGCTCAACTGGCAGAGCAGCGGACTCTTAATCCGCGGGTTGTAGGTTCAAGTCCTACGCGGCGCACCCACGATTCAGGAATAGATAAACCGCCCAGGAACTCCATCAGACCACGGCTGCTGCGTAGGTGTAAGCCGCTTCTTCTCAGCCTGCTCTTTCAGCAACGCCTTGAGCTCTGCCACCGTGGTCCGGTAGCGGCGCACCTTGGCGAGGTTGGTCTGCTCCAGCGGATCCTGAGTGAGGTTGTAGACCTCAATCTGATCAGGCTCAGGGCCCGTCTGCCCAGGTCGCGGATTGGTCACCTTGACGGTTGTCGTAGCAGTCTTGCTGCCGCCTTGATTGACGTTGCCCGACACGATCGTCTGTACGTCCTTGGAGCCGGGGCTCGACCAGAATTGAGTGTTGTCGAAGTATCGGGTGTACTTCCACCGCTCCTTGGCACCACCGGCGCCTGTCGGCAGGTTGACCACAACGGTCTCCAGATTTGCCGGGGAGGCAACGGCCGGGTACATCGTGCCGTTCCACGCGACCTGAGTTTGGCCACGCATCGGCTCGTCATCGGTCATGAAGTAGACCGGCGCATCCGCCATCTGGTTTTCGGTGACTTCACCGAGCAAGAAGCCCGAGAGATCGCGGCCAGGCAGCTTGCGTACCTGCGTATGCGACTCGCGAAGACGTCCACGCAGAGTCTCTTCGTCGAGACCGGCGAGTCCGAGCATCGTCGGAAGAAGATCGGCGTGGCTCGTGAGCATGTCGGTCGATTCCGCGGTGGGGAACAAACGCGGGTTGTGGAACACGAAGGGCACGCGCAGAACCTCGTCGTAGGCAACGTGCCACTTCTGGAACATGCCACCGTGCGAACCCAGCAACTCGCCATGATCGGAGAGGTACACGACCACCGTGTCGCGGTATTCAGCTGCGTCGCTCTGCAATGCGGCGAGTACCTTGGCGATGTTCTCGTCAACGTTCTTTTGCAACTGGTAGTAGAAGCGGTGGTAGGCCGTGTTGTTCTTCGTCGGCTGCAAGGCAAGCGGGTAGGTGTCCCGGTAACTCGCCTGTGCCGTCGGCTTCAAGGACAAGTCTTCATTTGACGTGACGTCATAGTCATCTGTGAAGAGGTCCATCGGGACATTCGAGCCCTGCAACTGCTGAGCGAGATAGAGGTTCTGCTGCGCCAGCGACAACTGACCCCACAGCACAATGTCGTGCGGGTCAACGAAGGACGTCACCACGAGCCACGGACGCTCGTGGTTTTTTAGGTCCTTGAGAAGTTCTGCACCTTGACGGGCGTAGACGCGATCGCGACCACGACCACCGGGGCCAGAAGACCCGGAGTTGAGCGGGTTGCTGCCATGGGGCTCAGGGCCGACCCAGCCGTCGAAGCCGTAGGCGCCGAGTCGGTTGGCTTCTAGGTAGACCTGCTCCAGACGCGGATCAGCAAGGCCATTGTCGTCATATGACGGCAGGGCGTTGAAGCTGCCTGGCTGGTAGAGGTCTGCATCAGAGACGTGCCACTTGCCCTTGTAGAACGTGTCGTAACCGGCCGAGCGGAACCACGCACCCATCGTCGGCACGGTGGTGGGATCAAGCCAGTACAGGTCCTCTTCCACCGCACTCTTAGCGATGCCCGAGGTCTGTGTCACGCCGTGCAGGGATGGGTACTGACCGGTGAAGAACGATGCGCGGCTAGGAGCACACGCCGAGGCCATGATGTGGTGGTTGTCGAACGACATACCTTTGGAGCGCAGGAAGTTCTGCGACGGCAGGTTGTCCTCGCGCCAACGCGTGAGGGCCGCGCTCTCGTAGACCGGAGCATGTCGCTGCTCGTCAACGACAACAACGAGGAAGTTGGGGCGGCGCTTGAGCTTGCCACGAGGCGTGAACCTCGGCAAGGTCTCCGCCTGAGCCGGGACCGATGCGCCGACGACAGTTGCGGCGCCAGCCAACAACCCGACAGCACCAAGGCCTTGAAGCATCCGGCGGCGATTCATGCCCTGGTTTTCCTCAGTCATTGCGATCCTCCTCATGGCGCCTACCGGCTCCTGCGTCGACCCTAGGGCCTACGGGCAGCCGAAGCCACTATCAGGGGCCGTCGAGAACGCAAAAACGAATATGTCCGGTCAGGTGGCACTAGCCGAGATCGCCGAACGGGGCCACTTCAAAGAAAATGCACTTTCGAAAAAAGTTCGTTTTTGACAAGAATTCGGCCTTCACCTTTTGCTATTTTGTGTACAAATTATGGAGGCCTCATGTCTGCGCGCACGTTCACTCGCCCTATGGTTCGCCGCCTGCTCACCGCGGGTGCCGCCACGGCTGTTGTGGCGGTGAGCCTCACCGCACTCCCTTCGAGCCAAGCGGCCGCGACAGATTTCTCGGCAACCATCTCGACGATGGGCACCGGCGCCAATGAGGGTGTGTGGTCAATGGCCGCGACCAGCACAACTGCTTTCGCAGTCGGCAACTTCACCACAATTGGTGGCGTGGCCGCCGACGGCATCGCTAGTTTCAACATCGCGACGTCCACT
>JBIHZU010000093.1:0-6543 GCA_044240285.1 Candidatus Nanopelagicales bacterium
CTGACGCGGTCTGGGAATTCGGCGACATGATCTTGAAGGTCAAGGAACCTATCCCGGTTGAATACCCGCGCATGCGTGCTGGTCAAGTTCTCTTTACGTATCTGCACCTTGCTGCTTCGCGTGAGTGCACCGACGCGTTACTGGAGCGCGAAGTGACCGCCATCGCCTACGAGACAGTGGAACTGCCAGACCACTCGCTTCCACTTCTTGCACCTATGTCTGAAGTCGCCGGACGGATGGCGCCACAAGTTGGCGCCTTTGCTCTGCAGCGTGCTTCAGGTGGTCGCGGCGTCTTGATGGGTGGAGTCTCCGGTGTGCATGCGGCGAAGGTTGTCGTGATCGGTGCGGGCGTGGCGGGCCAGAATGCGACAGCAATCGCATTGGGTATGCAGGCTGAAGTAATGCTGCTGGACAACAACATCGGTCGGTTGCGGCAAATGGATGCGATCTATCAAGGTCACGTTCAGACAATCGCGTCCAATGCCTTCCAGATTGAGCATGCTGTTCTTGACGCCGACCTCGTGATCGGTGCCGTCCTTGTGCCGGGAGCTAAGGCACCCAAGCTCGTATCCAATGACCTTGTCTCTCGGATGAAGTCAGGAAGTGTGCTTGTCGACATCGCGATTGATCAGGGTGGGTGTTTCGCGGACTCGCGGCCGACTACACATTCGGATCCGACCTACCGTGTGCACGATTCGTTATTTTATTGTGTGGCAAACATGCCCGGAGCAGTGCCCTATACGTCAACGTACGCTCTGACCAACGTGACGTTGCCCTACGTGCTGGCAATGGCAGATCTTGGCTGGCGAGATGCATTGCGCCGCGATCAGGCTCTTGCGCTAGGACTGAACACGCATGCGGGTCATATCACGTACGCGGCAGTCGCAGATGCCTTTGGGTTGCCGTGCACGCCCACCACAGAGGTGCTGGTCTGACCTCGCTGGAGCGCGCAACACGCGCCTACCTCAACCACGTCGCCGTTGAGCGGGGGCTGTCGCAGAACACATGTCTCGCTTACGAGCGAGACCTCAGGCGCTACCTCGAGTGGTCGGCGGCGCGCAGAATCGTCGATCTGGATGCAGTAACCGACGCTCATGTTGCGGACTATGTCGCGGCATTGCGGGTAGGCGATGACCACTACGCACCGCAAACGGCCACTTCGGTGTCTCGGGGCCTGATCTCGGTTCGGGGCCTGCATAAGTTTGCCGTGGCGGAGGGAATGTGCGCCGACAACCCCGCAGCAGCAGTGGCGCCGCCGAAGGCCCCCGACCGGCTGCCGAAGGCCCTTCCCTATTCCGACGTGGAGCGCCTCTTGCAGTCGGGGGGCCCAGAAGATACCCCCGAGGGACTGCGCAATCGGGCTCTCCTGGAGATCTTGTACGGAACTGGTGCCCGAGTCTCGGAGGCAGTCGGCCTAGACGTGGACGACCTCGATGTGGGCGAACGGGTAGTCCTGCTGAAGGGGAAGGGCGGCAAGGAGCGTCTTGTACCCCTCGGTGGATACGTAGCAAGCGCTGTGGAGGCCTATCTGGTGCGGGCCCGTCCAGTGCTTGCGCTTCGCGGCAAGGGCACGCCTCGGCTGCTCCTCAACGCCCGCGGGGCCCCATTAAGCCGCCAGAGCGCTTGGGCCGTGCTCCAGGAGGCTGCGTCGTCTGCCGGCCTCGAAGCCTCGCCCCATACTCTGCGGCACTCCTTCGCCACCCACCTGCTGGAGGGCGGGGCGGACATTCGGGTGGTCCAGGAGCTCCTTGGTCACGCCTCGGTGACTACGACCCAGATCTATACAAGGATCACGGTGGATTCTCTGCGAGAGGTCTACGCTGCATCGCATCCCCGGTCAATGGTCTGAGGGGTTGCCGGCGTCTGGGAGGATGTCCGGGCTGGCAGTTAGCGGACAGGGAGGTGGCGGTGGCTAAGGACGAGATCGTCGTCGGCTCATCGGCCAAGGGGATAGGACCCACGGGTCGCCCAATGCCAACTTTCCCCATGCCCGGAGTGCTGAAGAAGCACGGACCGGCGCAGGTGGTGTCGATGGTCAACCAGAAGGGTGGGGTCGGCAAGACGACCTCCACGGTGAGCCTCGGTGCGGCGTTGGCCGAATACGGCCGCCGCGTGCTTCTCGTTGACTTCGATCCGCAAGGCGCCCTGAGCGTCGCTCTCGGCGTACCCGCTCACGAGCTTGATTTGTCGATTTACAACTTGCTCGTGGACCCCAACGTCTTGATTCGTGATGTCATCACGCCGACCGGAGTGCCCGGTCTTGACTTGGTGCCGAGCAATATTGATCTAGCAGCAGCCGAAGTGCAGTTGGTCAATGAGGTGGCCCGCGAGATGGCACTTGCGCGCACGCTCGCTCCGATCATTGACGACTACGACTACGTGTTGATCGACTGCCAGCCTTCATTGGGCCTGTTGACCGTCAACTCACTGGCTGCGTCGCATGGCGTGATCATTCCACTTGAGTGTGAGTTCTTTGCCATGCGTGGGGTTGCACTCCTGATGGACACCGTGCAGAAGGTGCAACAGCGCATCAATCCACGCTTGCAGGTCATTGGCATTCTGCCGACCATGTACGACGCTCGCACTCTGCACAGTCGTGAAGTGCTTCAGCGCGTAGTCGATAAGTTCGGTGGTGACGTGTTCCACACGGTCATCGGTCGTACCATTAAGTTCCCAGACGCGAGCGTGGCGGGGGAGCCCATCACCGTCTTCGCGTCCGGCAGCACGGGCGCCGATGCCTACCGGCAGTTGGCCCGCGAGGTCTTGGCCCGCTGATATGTCTGATGTTGTGGAGGCCGTCGAGACCGAGGCCGAGCCAGTTGCTGGTGTGAGCCCTCGCTTTGAAGTGCACCTGGACGAGTTCGAGGGTCCTTTCGACTTACTCCTAAGCCTCATTGCGAAACATCGTCTCGAAGTTACTAGTCTCGCCTTGCATGAAGTTACTGATGACTTCATCGCCCACATACGTGGCCAGGGTTCCACTTGGGATCTTAATGAGGCAACAGAATTTCTCGTTGTTGCAGCGACATTGCTAGATCTCAAGGCTGCGCGACTTCTTCCCAGCGGTGAGGTCGAGGACGAAGAGGACATCGCCCTCCTCGAGGCGCGCGACCTGCTCTTTGCGCGACTTCTGCAGTACCGCGCGTACAAGCAGGTGGCCAGTATCTTCGCTTCGCAGTTCAGCGCGGCTGCCAAGCGTGTGCCTCGCACCGTGGGACTAGATGCAGATCAGGCAGCGCTTCTCCCCGAGGTGCTGCTCGGTCTGGGGCCCACAGAGTTCGCGTTGCTTGCCCAACGCGTAATGGCGCCCAAAGAATTGCCGCAGGTCGGTCTTACTCACTTGCATGCTCCCAGAGTGAGCGTTCGAGAGCAGGCCGCAATTCTGGTCGAGCGACTGCGTCGTCAACGTGTGATGACCTTCCGCGCAATGATTACTGACGCAGACACAACTCTTGTTGTAGTCGCTAGATTTCTCGCCCTGCTTGAGCTCTTCCGAGAGGGAGTTGTGTCCTTTGAGCAGGCCCGTGCCTTGGGAGAGCTCACTGTGCGTTGGACGGGGTCAGACGCAGGTGAGGTCGAGGTAGATGACGAGTTTGATGAAGCAGTATCAGAAACTGAGCAGGAGGAGCAGGCATGAGTTCTGAGGAGACCGTAGAGGTTGAGTTGATTCCCGAGGAGCTTGGCGCACCCGATCTCACTTCCGCGCTGGAGGCGCTGCTCCTCGTGGCGGATGAGCCGATGCCGATCATCACACTCGCCCAGATTGTGCGCCGTCCTGTCGTTGAGGTCGAGGAGTGCGTACGCGGGTTGGCATCTGAATACACCGAACAGGGTCGCGGCTTTGATTTACGCGAAGTCGCTGGTGGTTGGCGCTTCTACACGCGTGATTCGTGCTCCGGAGTGATCGAACGCTGGGTGCTCGATGGTCAGCAGGCCCGCCTCACACAAGCAGCTCTTGAGACTCTCGCGGTTGTCGCCTACCGTCAGCCCGTGACGCGTGCGCGCATTAGCGCCGTGCGCGGTGTCAATGTTGATGGAGTCCTCAAGACACTCGTTGCTCGTGGTCTCGTGCTCGAAGCAGGATCCGAACACGAGTCGGGTGCTCACTTGTACCGAACCACGTCGTACTTCCTTGAGCGCCTCGGCATTGCTTCGCTAGAGGAGTTGCCAGATCTTGCTGTGCATCTTCCTGATTTTTCGGAACTTGAAGAGATGGTCGAGTCTTCGCGCGTTGACAGTCCCGGTGAGCCGGTTCAGTCGTGACGAGTGAGGCGGAGACAGGAATCCGCTTGCAGAAGGTGCTCGCTCAGGCAGGTGTAGGCAGTCGTCGTGCTTGTGAGCAACTCATCGAAGAGGGTCGGGTAAGCGTCAACGGCAAGGCAGTCCGCGAGCAGGGCATGCGGGTCGACCCCAATCGAGACGCGATCCACGTCGATGGCACCCGAGTGCCAACCGCCGAAGAGACGTTGGTGCTCGCGGTCAATAAGCCCATCGGCATGGTGTCGACAATGAGTGACGAGCGTGGCCGGCCATGTGTGGGTGACCTCGTCTTTGATCGGCCCGAGCGACTTTTTCATGTGGGTCGCTTGGATATCGACACCGAGGGCTTGATCCTGCTCACTAATGATGGCGATCTTGCCCAGCACCTTGCTCATCCTTCTCACGGTGTGCCGAAGACCTACGTTGCAACACTCCTTGGGATAGTTCCGCGTGATCTCGGCCGACGCATGAAAGCGGGCCTTGAACTTGAGGATGGCATGGCGCGCGTGGACGAGTTTAAGTTGGTCTCCTCGACCCCGGGGAGAGCCATGATAGAGGTGACTTTGCACGAGGGTCGCAAGCACATCGTGCGCCGTCTCTTCGCGGAGGCTGGGCATCCAGTTGAGTCGCTGGTGCGGGTGCGTATTGGGCCCATCATGCTGGGCCAGATGCGGCCAGGGACCGTGCGCACGCTGCATGGCCCCGAACTCGGATCCCTGTACTCGTCGGTCGGGCTGTAGACGATCCATTAGATTTACCTGCTTAAGGAGGCGAGTATGGCTGTCAGAGGTGTCCGTGGGGCGACGTGCCTCGCACACGATGAGCGCGATGAGATGTCTGCCGCTGTCGTCGAACTCCTACTCACCATGCTTGAGCGCAATGCGCTGACCGAAGCCGACCTCATTAGTGTCCTATTCACCGCTACACCGGATCTGACCTGCATGTTCCCGGCTGCTGCTGCGCGCGAGGCTGGTCTCGCGGACGTTCCGTTGATCTGTGCCACAGAGATCAATGTTGATGGTGCTTTACCTCGGACGGTCCGAATTCTGATGCATGTCGAGACGAGTCGCGCGCGAGCTGACGTCACTCATGTCTACCTTCGTGGCGCGGAAGTTCTCCGCCAAGACCTGCAGCGGTGAGTCGGGTGGCACCGTCCATCCTCATCATTGGCTCTGGCCTGATCGGCACGAGCATCGGCATGGCTATGTCTCGCGCAGGCGCTGATGTCTACCTGAGCGACCGAGACCCTGCTGTTGCGGCAAGAGCGGAGAAGCTTGGGGGTGGTCGGGCAGCCCTGCCCACGAGTGATCCCGATGTGGTCATTGTTGCTGTGCCACCTCGGGATGTTGCTGAAGTAGCCGCGGCGGCCTTACGTGATTGGCCTAACGCCACTGTCACCGATGTGTGCTCGGTCAAGGGTGGCCCGATGCGTGCGTTGTTGGCCACCGGCGCGGACATGTCGCGTTGGGTGGGTGGACATCCCATGGCAGGACGTGAGGTCACGGGTCCTGATGGCGCGCGTCGCGAACTCTTCAACGATCGTGTGTGGGTGGTTGCGCCAAGTGATTCGGCGAGCGCGGAGCGCATTGCAGCGGTTACGCATATTGCCGTGACATGTGGTGCGACTCCGGTACAGATGTCCGCAGATGACCATGACCGTGCGGTTGCGTTGACCTCACACGTACCACAGGTGTTGTCGTCGGTACTCGCAGGCAGAGTGGGCGCCGCGAGTGCTGATCATGTTCAGGTGTCGGGTCAAGGCTTGCGTGACATGACGCGTATCGCGGCATCAGACCCCGCATTGTGGACGGAAATCCTGTCCGCCAATCCAGGTCCCGTACGTCAAGCGCTCGAAGGTTTAATCATTGATCTGGAGCAGGTGCGTGATGCCCTTGCCGCTGCAGATCCTGGCACGTTGCGCGACATGCTGAAGCGCGGCAATGAAGGCCGCGCCGCGATCCCCGGCAAGCACGGTGGCGAGTCGACTGAATACGACATCGTGCCGGTGCTGATTGCTGATGAGCCGGGTGCCTTGAGCGAAGTATTTGTCGCAGCTGGTGGTGCAGGATTCAACCTTGAGGACGTACGCATCGACCACGTGCTTGGCCGTCCCAGCGGACTCGTGGAAGTCTCCGTGCGGGTCGGTCTCGGAGACGCACTTGCTGCGGCTTTGCGTGAGCGTGGATTTGATGTCCGCTACTGAGATCGTCGTGGCCATCGATGGTCCGGCGGGTTCGGGTAAGTCCAGTGTGTCTAAGGCCATTGCCGCGCAATTTGATTTTG
>JBIHZU010000094.1:0-6527 GCA_044240285.1 Candidatus Nanopelagicales bacterium
CGGACGCATACGGGTGCCACGGCCTTCGCTGCGAGTCGTCCGATCAGGTTGACGCAACGATCGAGCGGGCGCTGAGCCTCAACGATGCGCCGGTCGTCATCGACTTCGTGGTTCATCGCGACGCGATGGTGTGGCCGATGGTCGCCGCAGGAACAAGCAATGACGAAATTTTGGTGGCGCGATCACTCGCGCCCGAGTGGGACAGGGAGGACTAGTCATGAGTCGTCACACATTGTCAGTGCTAGTGGAAGACAAGCCTGGTGTGCTCGCGCGCATTTCGAGCCTCTTCTCCCGTCGTGGATTCAACATCGAGTCTCTCGCTGTGGGCACCACCGAACTCGAGGGTGTTTCGCGCATGACGATCGTCGTCAACGTAGAGTCTCTCCCGCTTGAGCAGGTGACCAAGCAACTCAACAAGCTGATCAACGTGCTCAAGATCGTCGAACTCGAAGATGCGGGCTCGGTGCAGCGAGAGTTGCTACTCGTCAAGGTCAAGGTCGACGCAGATACTCGTTCGCAGGTGCTTGAGGTTGTGCAGTTGTTCCGCGCCAAGGTCGTCGACGTTGCAGTGGATGCCGTGACCATTGAGGCGACGGGCAACCACGACAAACTTGATGCGCTTCTGCGTGTGCTCGAGCCGTACGGCATCCGCGAACTTGTGCAGTCGGGAGTTGTGGGCCTAGCCCGCGGGTCCAAGTCGATTGCCGATCGCACCCTGCGCCCCGTGGACCGGACCGCCTAGCAACACTGCAGGAATCTTTGCTTTCCCTATTGGTTCATTGAGGGCAATCGCTCTTGGCGCAGTCCTGTGCAACCGATGCGGCCCCTTCACGCGTCTTGGGTATGTAGGTTGGCTACAGGAGCGCTAAAGGGGGCGATGTGCAGTGAGGTCCGCAAAGGTATGTGTCGCGATTTCGGCTGCCTTGCTCGCATCCCTTGTCGTGGGCGTTTCAGGTGCTCCAGCGGCGCAGGTGCCTGTGTCGACACAGTTGCCTCGCTGCGATGCGTCCACCCTCAAGTTGGAGCGTCAACAGCCGTCTGTCTTCTCATCGGGCGCCATCGAGAGCCACCACAAGGTGCTTTGGCGCTATGCAAACTTCATGGTCATCGTGGACGTGCTCACGACCTGCGTGTCCGACGACTGGCGGGTGTCACTCGCGGTTGCTGGAGGTCGGAAGACATTCTTGACGCGCAATACCAACTTTGGTCAGCAGAGTTGGTTGGGGTCGGGGCCGTACCCGGCGGGGGAGCGTCTGCGCTTCTACGTGCAATGGAAATGGCACGAAGCTGACCTGAGTACCCCCTCTGGACGAGCGACATTCAACGGACTCCAACTGCGAATTCCCAAGTTGATTTCGTGGGCCGGGAAGGTACCGACCTGGCGCGGACCCGAGCGCGTGTCGTTGGTACCGCACAGCGGGATCCCACCGTTATGACTTTGAGGCTCTCCGCAATGTCACTCACGGTGTCGACATTGGTGCTCGCGCTGTCAGCCTGCGGTTCAGGTGGAGGTTCCGGGACCACCGCACTTACGACGAGTCCCGCAAGCAGCGCATCCGGTGTGGTGCCGTCTGGTACTCCCGTTGACCTGCCCGTGTCCGACTGGACTCCCGATCAAATGCGGTTCGCCTTGTACATCGACGGGATGCTCATCACCGATGGTGACTGCATTCGCCTCAAGGAGAAGAGCGACGACACGATCACCACGTTGATCTGGCCGAAGGGCTCAACTGCGCGGCGCGTGGGCGACGTGATCACGGTGTACGACGCCGCAGGCCGTGCGGTCGCTGCGAGTGGTGATGCGGTTCTCTATGACGGTGGCTATGGGGAGCCGCCGTACCCCAACGCATGTACAAAGGGATCCAGATCGACCTTCCTGGTACAAGACGACTTGTAGGTCACCGGGTGGCATTGTTGGGCCTGTGAGAAGTCGAGTCGGGGTCACTGCCTACGTGATCGGTGTGGCGCTGGCACTCAGCGCGTGCTCAACTGATTCGTCGGGCACACCAACCCAGTCCCTCACGCCTACCGGGTCTGGCCGACCTCCCGCTTCCATGTGTGATGGGGCGAGCCTTGTTTCGGGCGACAAAGCGCCCTGGGATGTTCGCCGCGGTCCCGTGGAGGGAGAACCGTCCGGGAAGACGTACATCACGACTTACGTGCAGTTGCGAGTCACTGTGTCGTGCACGGGCGGGAACTGGCAGATGTCGATGGCGGCAGCGGGTGGTGAATGGCTGCGAGTGACTCCTCGGGGTGACGCGGGGCCGTTCGGCCCCTACGCCCAGGGCCAGATCCTGACCTTTGCGTTCTCGTGGCCGGAAGGCGCTAACACCGACGCGACGTTGCCGGCTCACGTACTCATCAACGGTCTCGACGTCCGCTTCGAGGCGCGTAACTGGTCACAGGTCGACACCACGTGGGCTGGTCCGAATCTCGGCGAGCCGACGATGACTTTCCCACCGCCGGCCAACTGATTCAGGCCCTCCACCACCGCAGATTTCTTTATCCACAGGTTGGCAAATATGACTTGTGAAACATATGCTTTTTGAATCATATTTGCGGAGTGGCTGGGAATGCTCTTCTTCAAAGGGAAGTTTGACGGAATTGGATGGGTTGACGAGGTTCACATCTGGGGGAGAGGAGAGGTCATGACGCAGACGCGCTACTTCACGTTGGAGGAGGTTCTTGCTGCCCGACCGGTTAATAAGCGTCGCGTTGCCCGGGAGCGGGCCAAGATTCGTGCGGTGCTCCGGGCGCAGAGACTCGCGGATATACGGGCTGCCCGCAACCTCACTCAGCGCAACGTCGCTGAGGCAATTGACGTAGATCAATCCCGTATCTCGCGAATTGAGAACGGCGATTTGACCCGAGTCGAGGTCGGCACCCTCATGGCCTATGCCGAGGCACTGGGCGGCACACTGGAGATCAGCGTTCGGGTGCAAAACGTCGCCATCCCCTTGAGTTTGGACCCCAAGTAGCCGGGGGAAGGGCGCCTCTCGATCCCCGGTATCCTTGCGGAGCCTGAAGTCCCAGACCTAGGAGTCCCCGTGGCCGAGTTGTTCTATGAGTCCGATGCTGACCTGTCCGTCATCGCCAATCGTGTGGTGGCCGTTATTGGCTACGGCAGCCAAGGCCACGCCCACTCGCTGAGTCTGCGCGACTCCGGCGTAGACGTACGCGTTGGTCTGCCTGCCGGCTCCAAGAGCCGTGCCAAGGCCGAGGAGGCGGGCCTACGCGTCGTGACTCCTGCCGAAGCTGCTGCCGAAGCCGACTTGATCATGATGACGGTTCCGGACCCCGTCCAGAAGAAGCTCTACGCCGAATCGATCGCGCCCAACTTGCAAGAGGGCGACGCTTTGTTCTTCGCGCATGGTTTCAACATCCGCTACGGCTTCATCAAGCCCCCGGCGACCGTTGATGTTTGCATGGTTGCGCCCAAGGGCCCTGGTCACCTCGTGCGTCGTGAATACGTTGCCGGTCGCGGTGTGCCCGCGATCGTTGCGGTCGAGCAGGACTTCACCGGACAGGCGTGGCCGTTGGCGCTTGCCTACGCACGCGCGATTGGTTCACTTCGCGCTGGTGGCATCAAGACGACCTTCACTGAAGAGACCGAGACCGATCTCTTCGGCGAGCAGGCTGTGCTGTGCGGTGGCGCAAGCCAGTTGGTCATGTACGGCTTCGAGACGTTGATTGAGGCTGGCTACCAGCCTGAGGTCGCTTACTTCGAGTGCTTGCACGAACTTAAGCTCATCGTGGACCTGATGTACGAAGGTGGCATCGCTAAGCAGCGTTGGAGTGTCTCGGACACTGCCGAATACGGTGACTATGTCTCGGGACCTCTCGTTATCGATCCCAGTGTCAAGGAGAACATGAAGGCCGTTCTCGCCGACATCCAGAACGGCAAGTTCGCTGATCGCTTCATGGCCGATCAAGAAGCCGGTGGGCCGGAGTTCAAGGCGCTGCGCGCCAAGGGCGAAGCGCACCCAATCGAGAAGGTTGGCCGCGAGTTGCGCGGGATGATGTCGTGGGTCGACAAGCGCGGCGATGATTATGTCGAGGGCACAGCTGCCCGCTGACGCGGATTCAGCATTGTTGAGGGTGGTGGCCGAAAGGCTGCCACCCTCACTGTCTTTGGGCTAGTTGATGGCGCTCTTAGGCTCCAATGTTGGGGGCCTGCACCAAAATCCAAGTCCATATTCCTGCAGCCGCGCACGCGCAGAGAATCACCGCGACGACAACCAACAAAGCAATTCGCGCACGGCGGCCCAAGCGAGGTACGAGGATCCCGATAAGAGTGATGATCGTGCCGAGGATGAAGGACACAACACCAGTCGCACGACTCCAGGCAGTGAGATAGAGCACCGGGCCCATCATCATCGCGGTAATGCCGATGGCGATGACTGCCCAACCAAACACCATTGTCCCTGGACGGGTGTTCGTCGATCCTTTCGGCGTCACGGCGCAACCTTGAGGCTGCCACCGAAGTCCTGTGTGACGAGCCCGATTGGGGTGTAGAAACTCCTGCAGTTGGTCCACCCACCTCCTCGATTGTTGGTGCCGCTGATGACTCCGATCGCGTACGCAGTCCCGTTCGCCCGCTGGAGATAGACGGCACCGCCTGAATCGCCGTGGCCGATGCATGTGGACTGATTCTCCCCAACCGTCAGCTTATTGAAGACCTGATTTGGGGTGAAGTTTGTATAGACCTCCGTTTGATTGACCAGGGAAATCCAGTCAAGATTCACCTCGCCCGTGCCATTGCCTTGAGAGCAGCCCGTTCCTGATGTGAAGAGAGTTGTCCCGGTCCACCCCTCGGGCAAGTAGAACTGGCCAGTGATGGTGCGGCTTGCTGTTGTGTTGCACTGTCCGACGTAGATCTTGTTTGTCGACGCGTTTCCCGCCGTCAATTTGTATGTTGCAACATCTCCCCTGCGCGTGGAAGTGGTTCCCGAGTTATTACCTGAGGACCATCCGACCGTCCCAATGGGTAACCATGTCTCTGGGCTGGAATTGACAACTCTTTTGACCTGAGGGCGCGTATTGCTGTCACTCCAGTAGCAATGGGCGGCGGTGACCATGAAGTCATTCGTTCCATCTGGGTCGTTCCACGCGAAAGCCGAAGAGCACACCGAGTTCGCTGAACTACCGGTAAGGACAATCTGATTGCCACCCCAGAACGAAGTCGTGTCGTAGTACCGGCTAGCAGAACTCGGGGGAGCGGTCAGATAAGCCGAATACGCGGCAGAGTCGATTTCGGCGAGCCTTCTGCGAATGACGTCGTCGTCTGAAGTGAGCCCGACGACCACCTGCTGACGTGCATACATGGGGCCGGCACTAACCAGTGTCTTTGCCCCTAGAGCTACGGCCTTCTCAGTGAGCTCATCAAGTTCTGCTATGGACCTTTGTCCCTTTGCGACGGTGATTCCGCGGGTTATGCCTGCATCGCTAAGTAGGCGACTCGCTTCGAGAACGCTGAGATTGACCGCTAGGACCACCAAAGTGTCCCCGTCGACGTATGCCCCGCCCCAGAGTGCAGGGGCTGGATCGAAGAACTTCTCGATGAGGAGCGAATAGTTTGACTCCACGTCTATCGGTGATCCTGGTGTTCCACCGCGCGGAAGCTGCTCATGCAGCTCGATTTCGGAGTTTAAACTTGGTGCGGAATTTGAAGCCGTGGCTAAGAAAAGCTGCGTGGAGAGCGCCCCGCTGATCGTAATCGCCAGCAATACTCTAGGAATTCTCAACATGGGATCCCCCTTGAGCCGAACGTCAAAGAATGGTCGTGCGTTCGCTTTTACCGTTTCAGCGAAATGCATGGCACGGACGTGAAACGGGACAATGTTATTGAATCGAGACCAGATCGAGCAGGATTACGCCGGTCAGGCTTGATAGGTGTTCCTCGCCTACGTCCGCGCAATGGGCTCGCTGCGCGCCAACGGCGAAGCGCACCCAATCGAGAAGGATGGCCGTGAGCTGCGCGGAATGATGTCGTGGGTCGATAAGCGCGGCGATGATTATGTCGAGGGCACAGCCATTCGCTGACACAAGCAAGTCTCTTGGCGAGGGTGGTGGCCTGACGGCTGCCACCCTCGCTGCTTGACTACCCGCAGTCGGGAGTCAAGCGCCGGTGGTGCGTCGCGTCGCGTCGTAAATCCAGGACCAGATGCCCGCGGCTGCGCACGCGCAGAGAATCACCGCGACGACAACTAACAAAGCGATTCGCGCACGGCGGCCCAAGCGAGGTACGAGGATCCCGATAAGAGTGATGATCGCGCCGAGGATGAAGGACACAACACCAGTCGCACGACTCCAGGCAGTGAGATAGAGCACCGGGCCCATCATCATCGCGGTAATGCCGATGGCGATGACTGCCCAACTCCAGATACGTGTTCTTCGTGTCTCGTTCATGGTCTACCCCCGTCGTTGTACCTCTTGCGCACCATACGCCCCTTAGAGTCGTTTCGTGATTAATTCTGCACTCGCCGCTGGTCATAGCGTCGCAGAGCATCTCGACGGCGAGATGGTGG
>JBIHZU010000095.1:0-6520 GCA_044240285.1 Candidatus Nanopelagicales bacterium
GAACACACCCCCGCCTGAATACCCTCTTGCCCGCGACCCGGGTGGAAGAACCCCCGGAACTCGCGGGAGTTGGTCAGCGCATTGACCCGATCCTCCAAGGCCCGACCACGGGCCATCTGCCGATACAGGGCGAGCAGGTCTGCCCGGTCTTGGTCGCTCACGCACACGCCTTTCCATTAATTTCTCCGACCGTCGCACTTTCTGACTCTGATGTCAATATCATTCGACAAACGAATGGGAGTCGCATGCGCGCGTTGGTATTTGCCGGAGACGGTCGTGTCGCGATCGTCGAGGCCCCTGTTCCGACACCCACTCCTATCGGCGCGGTGATCCGGTCCACTCTCGCGAGCTTGTGTACCTCCGACGTGCATTGTGTTCACGGAGCCCGCCCATTACCCGTAGGTCGGATACTCGGGCATGAGTCAGTGGGCGTGGTCGAGGCTGTGGGCGCACTCGTCACTCGATTCAAACCTGGTGATCGCGTCGTGTGCGGAGCCATCGCCTCGTGTGGCCTATGCAATCAATGTATGCGGGGCAACGATGCGTACTGCGAAGCCCAAAACGGCACCATGCACTTCGTGAGTCGTCGCAACGGCACTCTTGCGGATTTTTTCAGCGTCGACTATGCCGATCGCAACCTCGCTGCAATTCCCGCTGACGTCTCCGACGAGGCAGCCGTGTACACCGCAGACATGCTCACGACCGGTTTTACTGCGGCAATCAACGCAGAGGTGCCCGCAGGCGGCACCGTGGTCATCGTGGGACAAGGACCGGTCGGGCTGGCTGCCACTATGGCGCTTCGCACCCTTGGAGCTGGACGTATCGTGGCAATCGAGCCCGATCTACAGCGTGCCGATAAGTCGAGAGCAGCTGGAGCAGATTACGTCGTGACCAACACTGAGGATCTTGACGCAGCCTTGAGCGCGGGTGGAGGGCAATTCGACTCCGCAGTTGACGCCGTCGGCGGCGCGACAACTATGGACACCTGCGTGCGACTAGTGCGCTATGGCGGGACCATTTCCAATGTCGGCTTTCATACCGGGCGAGACACTCTCGAGCTACCTATGGGGCCGCTACGCAATGGAATGAGCGGACATACGATCCGATTCGCTCTCACACCTGGAGGTGGGGAATTGATTGGCCGCATTTTGCGCCTCATCAAGCACAACCGAATCGACCCAACAATCCTGACCACGCATCGATTCGGGTTCGAAGAATCGGTGGCAGCCTACGAACTCATGGAGAGCAAGTCAGACGGCGTGCTTAAGCCGATCGTGGAGTGGAACTAACTACTGCTGCAACAAGCTCCGCGCGACTCTCGATACTCTGGTCAAGAATTGGCGCTAAAGATACTTTGAGCCCGGCATGCTCAAGCAACTTTGTCGAGTCTGCGTCAACCGGGTCGATAATCACGTGTGACGCCCAGGGCGAGACCCACTCTGCGATTCCTGCGAGATCTGGCGTCATTCCCATTGCTTGCATCAACGTCTCACGTGCATGGGCCCGATGAGTGTCCCGTGGACCCACCGGCAAATGCCCCGAGACGATCGGACTAATCACTACTGTGCGACCTCCTCTTTCTTTGCGAGCTATCAGCGCTTCACGCACACCAAGCACCCGCAATGACGGTTCGATTGATGCCACCGGACTTGAGGAGCTGATCACCATCACATCAGACGTCTCGATACTCGTAAGCACGTCACGAGAGGGCGCGGCCATCGCTGATCCCGGCCATTCCACGTGCGTCACCTGCGGCTGTGCTCGATCACGCACGAGCCACTCTTGAAATGCGAGACGGCCTTGACTGGTGTCAATGCAGGTGGAGTTCGGATCGCAGGTCACTGGAATCACACGGGCAGAAATTCCCAACCGCCGCACGATGATTGCGGTGGCGTCCGCGAGATCCGATCCACCCATAAGAAGTTCGTGTCGAAGCTCGTGGTGCTGGCGGTCTCTGACTCCTAGCCCAAACCACGGCGGTTCATTTTCGCGCGGGCCCGGAAAAACATCGTCGCGAACGCCCCAGCCTCGGTCCTCGTCGAATAAACCTGCTAGCGCATAGATGACAGCGTCTGTATCAGGACAGACGAGTACTTCACCGACCTGCCAGTCGTCACCGACGTTGGTGATGAACGTTGTTTCTGCAGCCAAGTGGCCTAATGCCAACGCAAGACGAGCACCACCCAGACCCCCGCACAGAGCCGTGATCTGGTTACTGCTTGTGGATGCCAAGCGCATTCACCCACAAACTCGAGATCGTGCGCAGGGCCAATTCTTCGTCAAATGGTTCACCGAGGACGAACCACAGGTAGCCAAAATTGTCGGTAAGACTCACCAATGCATGCGCGGTCACGTGCGCATCAAGTGAACTCTCGACAAGCCCACGAGTTTGCCAACGTTCGATGTTGACACGAATTCGTTCGACAAAGCGACCTCGGAGCTCTCGACGAAGTTCGCGTAGATCCGGATACAACGCGGCAGCCTGTTCGATGATGGTCATCATCACGGCATGCGCCTGATAGGAGGCGAGGAACTGTCGATTGGCGGCATCAATACGCTCGGTCGGGTCGTCGCCTCGGTAGCGAGATGTACCTTCTTCGTACATCTCATTAACTACCGCCGCAGCAAGTTCGAAGAACAACTGCTCCTTGGAGTCGAAATAGGTGTAGAAGCTGCCATAGGCAACTCCACTCTCCTTTGCAATATCCGTTATTCGCGTCTCGACATATGAGCCACTGTCACCGAAAGCTCGCCGTGCTCCCGCCAGAAGTCGATCACGAGTGCGTTGACCTTTCGGCGACAACGCCTGCGTCACTGTGGATGGCTGCGGACTTGTCATGTAGTCATTCCTCTCGTGACTGAGGCGGCTTCTAGGCGAGGGGTCCAATGCGGACGCTCTGCAACGCTGATGGTCTGCAACCATGTGAGACTCGCATAACCCTCGGCGATAGCTCGCACATCCGTCTCGGGATCTGACTCGCGCTCCAAAGGCGCATAGGTGAACGCAAGGTGCACGCGGCCGTCATCGTGCTGGTGCAAGGTTTCTACGCCTGTTGCGCGAAATCCGGGCGTCGAATCCAGAATAGTTGTGCGCAGACCCTTGATGTCTGCAAGAGGGCGGCCCGGAACATTGAGACTAGCTATTCCGCTGTGACCACTATCAGGGATGTGCTCGAGAACTAGCGTGGCCATCGCCACACTTGCCTCCCACACTTCATCGTCAGCCTCGACTCCAGCGCACATCGAAACGGCGAGTCCCGGGACTCCGAAATTCCCGGCCGTGAGAACAGCGCCGACTGTTCCCGAATGTAAAACGGTAACCCCAAGATTCTGACCCGGGTTGATGCCAGACACGATTAGATCGAGCGGTTCAGAGAATGCGCCGCGCACCAGAAGGAGCGCACAAGTCGCGGGCGGTGCAGCTGCCCCGTAGGCGCGAATACCAGCCACATGCGTTTCCACCACCTCGATACCGCCTCGGATGCGCAAATCACCACCAGTAGAAGCACCAGCACCGCTCATCTCCCCCTGCGGAGCACACACCACGACTTCATGTCCAAGCCCCACGAGGGCAGTTACTAGGCGGGCAATTCCGGGAGCGGCAATGCCATCGTCATTCGTCACACCTATGCGCATCAGCTCACGCCCTCAATGACGATGTCTGGCTCAACACCAAGGAAAAGCGCGAAGTAATCCGTCCACACGACTTCAGTATGTTTTTCGCCCATATTCCATGACGGCTTAAGGGTGTAGCAGCCTGCATAGAAGTCTTCAAAACTTTCAAAGCACAATTCCGTCACTCGTACGAGCCCGAGAACGGACGATTGAGGAGCAACAGTGGGGCGTCGATGCCAGGTGACATAGTGCACGAGGTTGGGCAATTGTTTCCCCTCGCGCGTGTGATGCCCGAGGTACCAGTCCTCGCCGTCTGCCCACGACACGTCCGAGCGGTAGGCGAAGAAATACGTGTAGCGAAACAGATCATCGCCCGTTGGCTCACGGCGCTCAGGACCATATCCGTGCTTCCACACGATCGGCAGATGTTGATAGGGGACATGTTGCGGTGGAGTCTCCCGAAGCAGGTCGTACTCAGGCTCGGCGTCACTGACGACGCCACGAAGGAAGGAAAATGTTCCGCCTAACTCACCCTCCAGGGCAGGGAGAACGGTTTCCGCAACGACATCAGCCGACTCACAAAAGACGTCCAGTACACCCGTGTAGGCATTGAGAGAGTTCTTTACGTCTTCAGGTTGGGGAACGACACGAGCCGTCCACCACTCGACCTGGAGGACCCCAGCTAAAGCGGCAACATGATCAATCACCAATTGAGGTGGCCTGCCATCAACAGTCTTGGCAAGACACCTCAGGCGCTGAACATCGGTCACGGAACCGACGGCTTCCCTTGGATGAGCACCCCATTGTGGACAAGGAATCCCCGAATCGAGTTGCCTGCAGCGATCTCATAATGCTTCGACAGTCCGAGCGTGGTTGCAAACTCATCTATGGCGGCATTTACCAAGCGACGGCCCTTAATGCTGATCTCGTACTGACCATCGTCTGTCTTCTCCAGCAGGCAGGTGTCCAAGATCTCTTGTGGCATTTTGCCTTCGTGGTTACAAAAGGACGCCAGCATGCGCACCTGCGCAAGTTGCTCAGCTGGAGTCTCCGTCGAAAATCCGGCGCTTCGCAACCACCGAACGACGGTGGGGTCGGTCATCAGTTCTTCTGCGGTAGTCATATCGCTCCTCACTCAGGCAATCCGAGCATCCGCGCAAATCCGCGGATCTCCTTGTGTCGGTAGGGCAGCGGACTGGGCTCTTGAATCATCCGCGTCTCTCGAAGCCGCTGGGTCACGGCTGGATCCTCCTGCAACGGCTCGAGTTGATCGCCCTTGAAGGTGAAGAAGTTTTCCGACAATGGTCGACGTGGCCGTTGGCCACCGTCAGCCTTGTCCCCCAAGGGATAGCCCACAAGCATGAGCCACGCTCGTCGCCAATGGTCAGGAATATTCATCATCTTGCGTACTTCAGTGTCCGTGAAGTTATGCAAACACGCGCCCAGTCCCTCGTCATAGGCAGCGAGAAGCGAGTTGGCAATCGCCTGGCCCGCTTCAATTGCGCCCATCCAGTTGAGACGGAAATCATCACCAGTGATCTTCTCAATAACTGTCTTCTGGATGACTTCGTCGACATAGGCATGCGACCAACCATGACTCGCAGCCAGAATGCCATGGTCGATCTGTTCCTTCAGTCGCTCCTTGGTGCCATCGGCGTACTTCAAGTTGATAAACCACATGATGTAGACAGGGGCAAGATCAAGATCTAGCGACGTCGTGGGATTGCGCAACGAGTCGCGCATCTCCGGGGTCAGGTCATCTCTGTTCACGACAACCGCTTTAACGTAATCAGCATTCATCGAGCGAGATGAACGATTCGCCGCCTCCAAGATCACCTGGATCTTCTCTGGTTCGACCTGCCGATATGGGGCAAAGAACCGCATCGAGCGGCGAGTGCCAACAACTTCTCTGAATTCCATCGATGCTCCCTTAGCCGTTACTGGCGTTCCAGCACGGTGACGACCACCGCTGCTGAGTCACTACCGATCCATCCCCCGCCATTCTCTGCAAGTGCCACTCGCGCACCTTCTACCTGGCGTGCACCGGCACGCCCCCACAACTGCTCGCTGAGTTCAACAATCTGTGCACAACCAGACGCCCCCACCGGATGTCCCTTCGCCAGAAGTCCACCACTTGTATTCACGGGCATGCGCCCACCAAGTCGCGTTGCCCCCGATCGAAGGAGTTCAGCACCTCCGCCTTCTTCGCAGAGCATGAGTTCTTCATAGAGAACGAGTTCGGCGGGTGCGGCGGCATCGTGACACTCGACCACATGGAAATCATTCGGTCCGTAACCTGAGATGTCGTAGGCCTCCAGGGCGGCACGACGAGCGGCCATGTCATGTGGTGCGGTGCCGACCGTGCCGAATCCGGACTTCATCACGGTGGCTGCGATGCGAACTCGAGGCCGGTCACTGGGCGTGCGCTCCGCAGAAGTGAGGACAACGGCTGCGGACCCGTCGCCAATCGCTGAGCACATCAGCAGTGTGAGTGGATCGATGATCATGCGAGCACCCATGACCTCTTCGAGAGTCACGGAAGTCGTGAACTGGGCATGCGGATTGAACGAACCATGGAATCGGTTCTTGACGGACACAGCGGCAAAATCCTCGGGCGTCGCGCCAGCCTTTGCCATGTAATCCCGGGCGGTGTTTGCATAGAGATCCATGAAGAAGGACCTCTCGCCACCGGCCTCTACACCTAGCCGCGCCTCGACCTCGGCCAATTCCTCGAGATCGCATGCCGTGGCGAGCGCCTCCTTGGCACGATTCTTGTCAGGATGTGACATCTTTTCCGCACCAACAGCCAGCGCTACATCGACGGCTCCGGAGGCAACCGCTTGATAAGCGAGATTGAACGCAGTTGAGGCTGAGGCACATGCGTTCTCGACATTGATAATTGGGA
>JBIHZU010000096.1:0-6499 GCA_044240285.1 Candidatus Nanopelagicales bacterium
CGGCACCTACATCGGCATTATCCTGCCGGCCATTTTCGCGGCATTCAATGAGCCACTGGACGTTGTGTGGATCGTCATCTTTGCCACGATTTACCAGCAGGTAGAAAACTACGTGTTCACCCCAAAAATTTCGCATGCCACCATGGACGTGCATTCGGGTGTTGCCCTGGCCTCAGTCTTTATCGGCGCCGCGTTCTTTGGCCCGATAGGTGCGCTCATTGGCATCCCGTTGGTTGCCATTCTTTTGGCAATCGTCCAGACGTACGTCCATCGCTACGAACTCGCGCCTGATCTGGCAGAGCGAAGTGCCTCGGGTGGATTTGGCGACCCCCAGAAGAAACCTAAAAAGTCTGACGAATCAGCCTAGAACGGCGGCGGATCGTCTGCGATCACTGCGACACCATGCGGTGATGTCCACGTAGTTGTGCCGGATTCGGAATCTCGTTCGGCCTGCCACTGGGCGTGGGTTTTCAGATTGTGGTGATGTTGACATAACGGGTGCAGGTTTGCGCGCGTGGTTGGACCAGTCGGGAATGGCGTGATGTGGTCGAGTTGACATCGGTGACTTCGCTTTCGACACCCAGGGAATGTGCAGTGTGGATCTCGAGCGCGAATGAAATTGCGTAATCTTTCGCTTGGCCGATAGGTCGTGGATCCTTGATCGAGGATTTCACCAGTAAGCGGCGAGTGGATGAAGGTCTGCCATTGCGCATCTTCGGCAAGGATGCGGGCCAATTCGGGGTCGATTTCACCAATGCCGGGGAGTTCGCTTTTGCCTTCGCGCAACGCCGTGAGGGTCGCGAGGTCCATCACGAGGCCGACCCGCCACGTGGGACGCTCGGGTAGCGGCTTGCCGTCTCGCAGGAGGTCAACGGCGCGGCAGACTGCAGTCACGAGGATGTCGGCACGAAGTTGGGCCACAGTGGGGCCGTCGGGAGTCTCGTCGTGGAGAGCCTGGGCCAAATCGCTGAGGTGCTCAAACATCTCGGTGGCGTCTGCAATGGGCAAAGTGGCCGTAATGATCGCTAAACCCTCATCGGGTAGCGCCTTGAAGAACACGCCTCGTTCGTGGTGGGCACGAGCCTTGCGGCGAGCAACTCGATCGGGGTCGATGCGGTTGACTGCCCGGTTGATCGCGTCACGGGCACTGGAATAAGCACGCGGGATGCCGATGCCCGTGACCGGATCAATGCCCTTGATCGACGCGAAGAGAACCCTCGCCTGCAGTTGGTCTGTCACATCCTTCACCTGCTCCAGAGTGGCTTTGTTGCCAAGGCCGTCGATGAGGTCGCCGGCCGCATCGGCCAGCATCCGAGCTGTCGAAACAGTGATCCACCCACGCAGCAGACATTGGTGTGTCTCGGCGAGCAACCCTGACGGATGCACCAGCCGAGCCTCCTCCAATCGGCTGTGTGCAAAGCCTGCGCCTGACCCGGTCATGAGACCGAGTTCGGCTGCGATGCTCCCGCGCACAGCATCGAAGGCATCACGCGGTGAATCCGCGAGTGCTTGGGCCTCAAACGCCTGCGTCTGAGCCAACTCATGAGCCTCGACCCACGCACCCTGGCGCTGCCAGAGTTGCACCAATTGCAACCGTGACGCGGCACTCAGATCAGGATGATCGGCGACAACCCCCTCCAGCGCATAACCCACCGCACCACCAGGGCCCTCTGCCCGCAGCAGGTCAATCTCGGCCTCCAGAATGAGCCCACCCCGCGACGCCACGTGATCACGCAACGCGAGCACAGAGCTCGACGCCACGGATGCAGCAGGAGAAACAGACATGAGCAGGCCTTTGTGAATGGTCCGACAGGAATGTCAGGGCCTATGCCTGCTCTACCGCAATCAGTCTTCGTTACGAACACTCAAGTGCAAGAACTACTCAAGGTCGGTTACTCGAAGTTGATAGTGAAAACCTATAACGGGGTACTGACAATTGCAAGTATTGCAGGAAGATTTCTTGAGAATTTTTCCGTCGCACAAAACAAATCCACGCAACGAATATCGAAGGCGGTGATGCAGCACTTCTGGAGGGGACGTAAAGGCCGAAGGACTAAATCCTGTTAGGGATTTACGTCCGGCAGGCCCAAGTCCCCGGAAGAAGTGAAGCAGCGCCACCGGTTCAAAAACCGAGGCGACGCAATTGCTTGGGATCGCGCTGCCAATTTTTGGCGACCTTTACGCGCAGATCCAAATAGACCGGGGTGCCGAGTAGAGCTTCAATGCGACGACGGGAGTGCGTGCCGATGCGCTTGAGCCCCTCCCCTCCTTTGCCGATGATGATCGACTTTTGCGAATCACGCTCAACGAATACTTGGGCGTAGATATCGAGAAGTGGACGATCCTCAGGGCGACCCTCACGGAGAGTCATCTCTTCAACGACAACAGCAAGGGAGTGTGGCAATTCATCGTCAAGGCCTTCAAGCGCGGCCTCGCGGATGAGCTCTGCGACCAAGATAAGTTCGGGCTCATCGGTCACTTCGTCGTCCGGATAGAGCCGCGGGCCCTCAGGCAGGTGTGAGACGAACAGATCGCGCACGAGATCGACCTGGAACCCAGACAGCGCGCTCACCGGAACGATCTCAGCCCATTCGAAGCCCAGGGTGGTGGCGAGCTCGGAGATCTCGGTCAGGCGTTCGATCATGACCTTCGGGGGAACGAGGTCCGCCTTGGTGATCAACGCGATGCGCGGGCGACGATTGTTCTTCAACTCTTCGGCCATAAATCGATCACCTGGACCGATCGGGGCGTCAGCGGCGATGCATAACGCGATGACGTCAACTTCAGCCCAGGTGGAACGCACGATGTCGTTGAGCCGCTCCCCCAGAGTGGTACGGGGCCGATGCAGACCAGGTGTGTCGACAACGATGAGTTGACCGTCGGGTCGGCTGATGATTCCGCGGATCGCGTGTCGGGTGGT
This sequence comes from Candidatus Nanopelagicales bacterium, assembly GCA_044240285.1. Classification (GTDB taxonomy): domain Bacteria; phylum Actinomycetota; class Actinomycetes; order S36-B12; family S36-B12; genus CAINMH01. The sequence continues at coordinate 2,921 of JBIHZU010000096.1, forward strand.
CTGCGGGCGGTTGGACGTGATGGCAACCGAGGATCCGACTAGCGCGTTGAGCAAGGTGGACTTGCCGGCGTTGGGGCGACCTACCAAGCATGCGAATCCAGAGCGGTATTCAGCCATTCACATGCCGATCGCTGCGCACTGTGCCATCGACTGCGCACGTGAGCAGGCGAACGTTGCCAAGACCACCAAGGACGGCATCATCAGGTTCGCCATCACCGAGGTAGACGGCGGCCTCAAGCGACTTCGCACCAGCAGCGACGGCAGAGGCAACGGCCAAGGTGAGGGCCGGGACGAGACCGGTGGCCAGCGTGACGTCAGCAGCCGTGTAGGAGCGACCTACTTCATCGCGTACGGCCGCTCCGGCTGCTGCCGAGATCCGGGCCCGAGAGCCTCGAGCCAACGTCACCAACTTCGCATCCTCAGCGCTGAGTTCAGTCATTGATGACCTCTGGTGGGATCCGAGTGGCAAGTACGGCTGCGATGCGGTTGCGCCGTCCGGCGCCATGCTCTGCGACCAGAAGCCATCCTTCGACCTCCACACGTGCGCCTGGGATTGGCACGCGACCCAAACGTTTCGCCATGAGACCGAGGACAGTCTCAACACCCTCATCGGCGCCGACAACGTCAATGTCTACGAGTTCGGCAAAATCATCGACGTCCATGCGCGAACTCACCCGAAATGCACCCTCAGAAAGTTCAGCAACTTCGGGCGCCTCGGTGTCGTGCTCATCAGCGATTTCCCCGACGATCTCCTCGAGGATGTCTTCGATGGTCACCAGTCCAGCCGTGCCGCCGTATTCATCTACCACCATGACAAGGTGGACACGTGCGGCTTGCATTTCGCGCAGTAGCTCATCAACCTGCTTGGTATCGGGCACGAAAACGGCCGGGCGCATCAAGGACGCGACAGTCTCGGCTTGCTCCGCATCCCGCTCATCAAAGACGCGGTGCATCACGTCCTTGAGGTAGACGACCCCAACGATGTCGTCGTGGCTTTCACCGATCACTGGGATGCGCGAATAGCCGGAGCGGAGGCCGAGGCTTAAGGCCTGACGAAGATTGCGATCACGGTCAATGAAAACCATCTCGGTGCGTGGCACCATCACTTCACGAGCAATTGTCTCGCCAAGTTCGAAGACCGACTGAATCATCTGACGCTCTTCGTCTTCAATGACCGAGTCGGCCTCAGCCAGATCGACAAGCTCACGTAATTCGAGTTGGGTCTCAAAGGGCCCTTCGCGATAGCCCTTGCCTGGCGTAAGTGCGTTGCCCAGCAGGATTAGAAGAGTCGTAATCGGTCCAAGAATCATCGCGAGGAACCGTGCGGGGCCAGCAGCTCGCAGTGCGATGCGATCCGCGTTTTGACGCCCCAACGTGCGTGGAGCAACACCAATAGCTACGTACGACACGACAACTGAAATCAGGATCACGACCACAGCCGCCAGCCACTCGGTCGTCGAAATCACTTGGAGGAAGACGATTGTCAGAACGACCGTGGCGCACACTGAAGCGAGGGTGGACATGAAAAGCAACACGTTGATGTAGCGCGCCCGATCATTGAGCACCACCAGCAATCGCGTCGCTCCACGAACCTCGTCGCGTTCCATCTCCTCGACGCGTGCCTGCGACACACGCTGAAGCGCCGTCTCTGCGCTGACCAACAAGCCAGCAATTAAAGCAAGCACAACAGCGAGAAGAAGAAGCCACCACAGCGCGCTCGTCATCGGCTCTCACGCCAAGCCGCTAATAGTTGATCCTGACGGGCGAACATCACCCGATGCTCCTCTTCGTCGGCGTGATCATGGCCGAGTAGGTGGAGCATGCCGTGGGTAAGCAAGAGCTCATATTCGGCTTGCACGGAGTGACCGGCCGTTTGCGCTTGATCTGCAACGACAGCGGGGCACAACACGATGTCACCAAGGACGCCAGGCTCCACTTCGCCTTCGATGAGTTCGTCCATCGGGAAACTCAAGACATCGGTGGGTCCGGGCTCGTCCATCCATTCGACGTGTAGCTCTGTCATGCGCTCAACGTCCACTATTGCAATGGACAACTCACACTCTGGATGAAGACTCAGGGCCGCGATCAGAAACTCTGCCTGCGCCTGCAAAGCTTTGATGTCGACGGAGTCGCCACTGGAATTGTCGATTTCGACGGTCAATTCACACCCGCCGCGGATTGAGCTCGTCATAGCGACCGTAGGCCTCGACGATGCGACCCACAAGTTTGTGTCTGACTACGTCTTGGGAATCGAGACGACAGAAGGCCACATCATCGACATCTTCCAGAATTTCTTGCACGACCCGCAAGCCACTCGTGGTGCCACCGGGGAGATCAACTTGCGTCACATCGCCTGTCACGACCATCGTGGACCCGAAGCCGAGCCGGGTGAGGAACATCTTCATCTGCTCAGCGGTCGTGTTTTGTGCCTCATCGAGAATGATGAACGCATCATTGAGAGTGCGGCCACGCATGTAGGCAAGTGGAGCGACTTCGATGACCCCAGATGTCATTAGGCGCGGGATCGAGTCTCGGTCGAGCATGTCGTGCAATGCGTCATACAAAGGACGCAAGTACGGATCGATCTTCTCGCTGAGCGTGCCAGGCAAGAAGCCGAGTCGCTCACCGGCCTCAACCGCGGGTCGAGTGAGGACGATGCGCGATATGCGCTTGCTCTGAAGTGCCTGAACAGCCATCGCGACCGCGAGGTAGGTCTTGCCGGTGCCCGCAGGGCCAATACCAAAAGTGATGGTGTGGGTGTCGATGGCATCGACGTAGCGCTTTTGATTGAGCGTCTTGGCGCGAATTGTGCGCCCGCGAGAGGAGAGGATGTTGGAGTTGAGTACGTCACTGGGGCGCGCTCCCGTCCGCAGGAGCGCAATGCTGCGCTCAACCGACTCGACCGTCAATTGCTGACTCGTACGCAAGACCGCGAGCATCTCGGCGAAGAGCAGCTCAATCATGCTGACTGAAGCCGCGTCGCCACTCAGCCGCAACTCATTACCGCGCGCGAGGATGTCGGCTCCGGGGAAGGCCCCTTCGATAATGCGAAGGAACTCGTCATTGGACCCCAGTAAAGCGACCATCGGCTGCGATGCGGGCACGACAATCGTGGCGTGGATCTCGGCGCTGGCTGTCATATGTGGGGCAGTCTATCCGGGTGGCCACGAAAGTGGTCGGCCCGCAAGAAGATGGCCGTGAACATGGAAGACCGATTGGCCGGCCTCGGCCCCGCTGTTGAATACGAGGCGATAATCGCTCAGCCCCTCTTGGGCAGCCACAGCAGCCACAGCGGACATCAAGGTGGCGGCCAGCGCGGGGTCGGCGGTGGCAAGTTCGCCCACCGTCACGTGGTGGTCACGCGTGATCAGGAGGATGTGCGTCGGTGCTTGTGGGGCAATATCGCGAAACGCGATCACTGCGTCGTCCTGCCAAACAATATCGGCTGGGATCTCGCCCGTGGCGATGCGACAGAAAAGGCAACTCATGGGGTCAGATCCTGCCACCGACCGCTACGCGAGAGCACTACGCCTGCGGCTACGGCCCCCGCGGTGGACGTACGAAGCACGGTGGGACCCA
>JBIHZU010000097.1:0-6492 GCA_044240285.1 Candidatus Nanopelagicales bacterium
CCACGAATTTGGCGGGGATCCGTTGTCCCCTCATTGCGGGTGTTACCCAGCAGCCATACGCCCAGGCGCAGGTCAGCAGATCGAACGGACAACTTGGCTCAACGAGAGGCGGCACTGTAGGGGCCACATTCATAATGGCCACGTCCGAACCATTGACAGTCGCCACTACACATAGGTCGCGTTCGATGCGCTCTCGCCATTGGTTCTCATTAAGTTTGGCCTCACCCTCGGCTCGAGCTCCGTATGCGTGCGGGTCTGCGGTCAACGCGGCTAGGCGCACCGCACGCGCACGAGCCCAGGATTGTGGGTGTAAAACCACGATCTCGATCCCGTTCATGGCGGCATCTTGCCGCACCTGGCGTCCTTCTGCCTACTCCGTAGTGTCCCGGGGTATCGCTGCCGACTTGTACATTTGAGGGAGCGGGCGCCTACGATGAGTGTTCGGAGCCGACCATGGTTCCCCTCACCAGAAAGTTCCTACATGCAACTCGCAGACATTTTGTGGACCTTGCTCGTCCTGTTCTTCATGGTCATGTACTTCATGGTCTTCTTCATGGTCGTTGTAGACATCTTCAGTGATCACACACTGAAGGGCTGGGCCAAGGCACTGTGGATCATCGCGATTCTTATCGCCGGACCGATCACACTCCTCGTCTACCTGATCGTTCGTGGTCGAAGCATGACCGAGCGTCGACAAGCGCAGGTGAAGGCCGCTGAGGCTTCCCAGAAGGCCTACATCCAACAGGCCGCAGGCACAGCCACACCAGCAGATCAGATCTCTACCGCGAAATCACTGCTCGATGCGGGCACAATCAACCAGACGGAATTCGATGCCCTGAAGGCAAAGGCTCTCGCCTAAATCGCTTCAGCACCTATGTGTGGGGTCGGCCTTTTGGTCGGCCCCACAACTATTTGTGTTGAGGTACGGCAATCGCCAATCGCACACGTAGGAAGCTCAGACCTTCACTCCTACCCCGAAACCACTCAAGTGCGCAATCGTCGAGCTGCTGGCTACCCAACCCGCGCCCAGGATTCTCATTAACGCCCACCCCGTTATCTTGCACGGTCAAGGTCACCACATCTTCTTCAGACCGCTCCATCGAGATGCCCACAGTCGATGCGCGACCGTGCCTCACCGCATTGGAGACAGCCTCTTGTGCCAGATCTCCGGCGAGGGCCGACAACACTGGATCCATGTGCACCTCGTTCACAAGGTCCTCCGGAATGTCGAAAGATACTTCGACGATTCCGGCCCATGTTTGACCGATTGCTATCCACTGCGACTTCAGATCGGGTACGTCCTCATCTTGGTCCATCAGGCCAACGAGGGAGCTGCGCAAAGAGTTGCGCATCTCGATCACGCTCTCAGAGTTCGCCGTTTCGTTTCGTACTCTTCCCCTCAGCCGAGAAATTGCTACATGTACCGCAGACTGCACCGGACCGTGCAAAGCGCGGGCCAATTGTCCTCGCCTGTGCCACTGCACCATGTGGTTGCGCGCGATTGCCCACCGAAGCGACGCATTGGATTTCCGAAGAAGCTCATCAATACCGATGACCTGACGTCGCAGACTCGCAGCGATCACCACGAGCCAGCCCAAGGCAGGAGCACCCACAAGTAGTGAACGGATGAAAAATTGGTCAGGCCCTGGACCTACACAGATTGGCACTAGGACCACCGTAGGCACAGTCGCTACAACAAAACTCAGAGTGAGGACTACAACTCGTGCGGCAATACCCAGTTGTCTGAGTACAGTTCCCACGATCATTTGAACGACAAACAACGAACCCAAGAGAGCAGCAGATCCAACAAGAATTGCTAAAAGCGCGCTTAGCGGCGGATACAGTGCGAGCAGCGCTGGCACGCCCACAAACACGACTCCGAGAGTTACCGGAACAGGCATTAATCTGCCATCGTCTGCGACACTTCGCATTGTCTCGCGCCACGAGACATGGACGTCTTCAGCCGACTGTGTGGCAACTACCGGAATGACAGACTCAACAGCAAGTTGATGACTTATCGGTCTTACGGTCTCTGAGATGAGATTTTCCATCGCTACAAGAGTGGCATCGACCGATGACACGGGCAACGCGATCAATTCATCCTCAATGATCGCTTCGATCTGACGAGCAGCACTCGCATGTTGGGCGCGGACATTTACCTCTGACTCGACGAGCAGCTTCTGAAGTCGGTCCTGTTCGCTTGCCAATTGTGCGATGCGTTGGCGATAGTCACGAATGGTCTTGATTGCCAAAGTACAGGTTGCAATGACGGCAATCGCTGAGACGGCTCCAGCCAGAGTCCGGAAAACAGCATCTCCCGCGCCAGGATCCAACAAGGAAGTCCTGGTTAAGGCCAAGTACAGTGCGCCGCCTTGAACTAGTCCGACGAATGCATAGGAAGCGAACGCACAAACAATTCGCGTGACTCCCTGCACGTGGACGAGAAGAATCTGCCGAATCAACACGAGCAAGGCGAACTCAAGAGCGACGGACAAAGTCACGATCAATATCCGTAAAGCCGGATTCCCACCTACATCTGATGTACCGCCGAGGAAGTGGCGGAAGATCGCCCATGCGAGGTTTGTGACAACAACAGGCCATGAGACCATTTCATTGGCTGTCATCCCCGCGAGTACGGTAAGCGTCCTACTCTGACCTGGCGCCGATCCTGATCCGACGTCTGAGTCGCTAGCAGTTTTCATTGGCGATCCGGCAGGCCCGCTTCAGCGATAAACACGCGCATAGCCTCGGCCCGTTGGCTCACAGCCGAGCTCGGCTCAATGGAGAGAGCCTGATAGATGGTGCCTAACATCTTTTCCACTGCACTCGTCGTGGTGTGGCGTCGGCGAGCGATTTCTGGGCTGGTCAGTCCCTGCGCCACCATTCGCAACACTTCGAGTTGGCGGGGCGAAAGTGTCGCCAATTGTCCAACCGGCGAGTGATAGTCGAGGCTGCGAGCAGCTTGATCAGAAAGCACTTCTTCGACAGCAGCGAGTAGTTCGGCAGTGTCTGTGACTGACTCCTTGCGAAGGAAACCACAACCCGGTGGTAGATCTTCTGGAGCAAACCCAGCAGTACGCAAATCTGGATGCTTCGTGAGCAAGAGGATGCCCACCCCAGGGTGGCGCCGATGCACCACGTGGGCGAGATCGATCCCGCTCGGGCCTCGTCCCAGGGAGATATCGAGCACCACCATGTCGGGATCGAATCGGTCGAGGTCCGTGCGTGCCTTGGGTGCGTCGGGGGCCGTACGCACCTCATAGCCCCCGGACTCCAGCGCTGTGGCGAGTAGAGCCGCCATAATCGGCTCATCGTCCACCACGAGGAGCCGCCGCCGGGACGTGGTCGCGTTGGTCACCTGAGGATTTTGACTCCTCATTTGTCCGAAGTCAGCAAAACTGCAGAATCCTGCAGTTTTTTCTCATGCTCCCGACCTGCCGCGGGCTTAGCGCATGCGCCATTCGGGCGAACGCTTCTCACGGAAGGCCGCAACACCCTCGCGAATGTCCTCGGTGGTGAAGGCCAGGGCCAACTGGGCCTGCAAAGCATCAAGTGCCTGCGGCAAGGTCATATCGCGCGTCGCATCCACCGCATTTTTGCCCAGGCGCAGGAGCAACGGGGACTTCTCGGCTATCCGCTGCGCCCAACGGGTGACTTCGGCGTCAAAATCGGCATCAGGGACGACCTTGTTGACGAATCCGAGGCTATGGGCCTCGCTCGCGGTCATGAGCTCGCCCATCATCATCATCTCGTTAGCCCGAAGCCGCGGCACTGAGCGATAGATGAGCGCAGAAATCATGAACGGGAAAACGCCCACGTTGATCTCCGGACAGCCAAATCGCACCGATTCTTTGGCGAGCACAAGATCGCAGGCGAGCACAACTCCAAACGCACCCGCCAGTACATCGCCATTGGCTGCGCAGATGACAGGTTTGCCCAGCGCGCCGATGAGCGTGAAGAGCCTCGGGAACCGATCAAGTCCGGCGTACTTCTCTACAGCAGGACGGTCATCGGAAAACGCCTTGAGATCCCCACCCGCAGAAAAGATCCGGTCGTGGGAAGAACTGAGCACGACCACGCGGACCGCCGCGTCGTCGCGGGCACGCTCAAAGGCGGCAATGGTGTCGTCAAGTAGCGCATCGCTGAGAGCATTGCGCGTGTCAGGACTGTCGAGCGTGATTCGAGCTATCCCGCCAGTTTCGACCTCGTAGCGCACCAATGCCGACATCGTGACCTCTTCTCGTTCCCGCGGAGTCTGTTGCTCCTAGGAAGAGACTACCCGCCCTGGACTTAGATCGAGCAGGTCATATCGGCGCCACAACACAGCGGCGACTTGCCGCACCCGCCTCGTCAGGCTCGGACCGAAGGCACTTTCTGCGCACGCGCTGGCAGGAAGCGCAAAGCCACGATCGCGCCTACCGCCACGACGATGGCCGAGACCAACGATCCACGCGACAACCCGTCAATAAAGGAACTTTTTACGATCGACATGAGCTCGGCCGCCGGCCCTGCGGGCAGCTGCTCAGCCACCGCTATGCCGCCACCCATTGATTCGCGAACAACAGACTCGTATTGCGGCGGCAGCCCCATGCTGCGGTAGCCGTCAATAACCTTGGCTCCATACACACTCAGGAAAACAGATCCCACGACGGCGACACCTAAGGTTCCGCCGAGTTCGCGGGTCGTGTCGTTGACCGCTGAGCCCACCCCAGCCTGCTCAGCGGGAAGCGCACCCATGATCGAATCGGTCGCCGGACTTGTGGCCAGACCCAAGCCTGCCGCAATGGTCACCATGGAGATCACTACTGCACCGAAGTACGGAGTGTCCTCTTTCACCGTCGTTGCAATCACAAACCCGGCAGCCATCACGAGCAACCCGAGCACGACGATTGTCTTTGAGCCAAAGCGATGCATCAGGACAATTGCCACCGGTGACATGACACCAGTAGCAATGGCAAACGGCAGGGTGCGGATGCCGGCCTGCAATGGACTGAAGCCTTGAATGAGCTGTAGATATTGCGTGATGAGGAAGATGAACCCGAATAGAGCGAAGAACGCGGTGGCAATCGACAAACTCGCTGCGGTGAATCGAGCGTTCTTGAACAACCGAACATCCAGCAGCGGATGAGACAGCCGCCTCTCCACCAACACAAACACCGAGAGCACGGCTAGTCCACCGATAAGCGCGACCAAAATCGCCGGCGAAGTCCAACCCCACGAGGGCCCCTCGATGATTGCCCAAATAACTAGACCCACGCCCGCTGCTGATAGGACCAAGCCGCGGTAGTCCATCCGGCCCACCTTGGGGTCACGGGACTCTGGCACTAGGAATGCGCCAAGGGCAATCGCGACGATGACGACGGGGATATTGACCATAAAGATCGAGCCCCACCATAAGTGTTCTAGCAGCAGCCCGCCCACGATCGGTCCGATGGCAACAGCCACACCCACCATCGCAGTCCAGATCCCAATCGCGGCAGCGCGCTCCTTCGGGTCAGTAAATACGTTGACGATGATCGCGAGCGTCGCCGGAAAGATGAGCGCAGCGCCAATGCCCATCAATGCACGGGCACCGATGAGTTGGCCCGATGTCGTGGCCAGAGCGGCCAATGCAGAGGTGATCGCGAAGACGACTAGCCCAATTTGAAGTGCCCGCTTGCGACCAAATCGATCACCGAAATGTCCCATTGCCAGCAGCAGTGCCGTGAAGACCAAGGTGTAGGCGTCCACAATCCACTGCAGTTGGGTCGTGGACGCTCCTAGCTCCTTGTTGAGCGTAGGTAGAGCCACATTCACGATCGTGTTATCGACAACCGCCAACAGCAGGCTCAAACAGAGGACACCTAGCGCAAGCCATCGACGGCTCTTACTCAACATTGGACACTCCCATTATTTTATAGAACATTGTTCTCTATCTCTAGAACGGTATGCTAGCCACGTGAGCGCACATGTGCAAGGGACACGAACCCGAACCGCCAGCGTGGCGGTCACTGATTCGTTGATTGAGGCGGCTCTGGCCATTCTCGAAGAGGCAGGCTTACCTGGGCTCACCGTCAGAGACGTTGCGTCCCGAGCCGGTGTGGCCCCCATGGGCGTGTATTCACGGTTCGGCAGCAAGGACGGCCTACTTGAAGCCTTGTTTATGTACGGATTCGCTTCGCTCCAGGTCGCAATCGAAACACGACCGACGGCCAGTCCCCTGCAGCGCCTTCGTACCGGGTGTCAGGGCTATCGATCGTTCGCCATCCACAATCCACAGCTCTACCACCTGATGTTCGAGCAAATGCTGCTACTCGACCTATCCCCCGAGGCCAAGGAATTGGCCCAAAAATCATTCGGCATTTTGGTCGATCGCGTACACGCCGCTATGGCGTCGGGCGAGATGCACGAAGAGAGCAGTACTGAGGTCGCCCAACAAATCTGGAGTGCCATGCATGGCGCGGTCAGTCTTGAGATCGCTGGGGTTCATTTCGCCAACGATCGAGCCAAGAG
>JBIHZU010000098.1:0-6474 GCA_044240285.1 Candidatus Nanopelagicales bacterium
TCGGAGGGCTACGAGCGTTACGTCAACAAGGCGGCCAATATCTCGTGAATGCAGTCGCACCACTTGACGTCGCAAGGATTCGGGAAGACTTTCCGATCCTTCGACGTCACGTGCGCGGAAAGCCGCTCATTTATCTGGACTCGGGCGCGACGTCTCAAAAGCCCCTTGCTGTATTGGACGCAGAGCGCGAGTACTACCTGACCTGCAATGCCGCAGTGCACCGTGGCGCACATGCGCTTGCCGAGGAGGCCACTGACGCCTACGAGTCGGCCCGGGCTCGAATCGCGGCGTTCGTGGGGGCTCAAGCGCACGAGATCATCTTCACGCGAAATGCCACGGAGGCGATCAACCTCTTGGCCTACGCATTCTCTAACTCCACCGATAAGGCTCGTAACGCGGCTCCGATCCCCGATGGAGCTGAGCGGTTTGTACTACGGCCTGGTGACGAGATCGTTGTCACCGAGATGGAACACCACGCCAATTTGGTGCCGTGGCAGGAGGTGTGCGCGAAGACTGGAGCCACGCTGCGCTGGATCGGCCTCACTGACGAGGGGCGACTAGATCTTTCTGACCTCAGTGTTATCACCGAGCGCACCAAGGTGGTGTCTTTCGTTCATCAGTCCAACATCCTGGGAACCATCAATCCGGTTGCGACCATTGCGGCTGCCGCTCGGGCAGTCGGGGCACTGGTGATTCTTGATGCCTGTCAGTCGGTCCCACACATGCCCGTGGATGTCGCCAATTTCGACGTAGACGCCATTATGTGGAGCGGGCACAAAATGCTTGGACCGAATGGGATCGGTTGTCTCTGGGCGAAGGAAAGTGTTCTCGCCGCGATGCCGCCGTTCATCTCAGGTGGCTCGATGATCGAGACCGTCACGATGGAGTCATCAACGTACGCACCGCCGCCCCAAAGATTTGAAGCAGGCACACCAATGACAGCTCAGGCCATCGGTCTCGCGGCAGCGGCGGATTACCTCGCAGCTCTTGGTATGGACCGGGTCCACCACCACGAGGAGATGTTGACTGTCGCAATGCTTGACGGTCTTGGATCAATTGAAGGTGTCAAGATCATCGGCCCAGGTGTGGGCCAGCGCGGGAGTGCTGTGTCTTTTGTTGTCGATGGAGTGCATCCGCACGATGTCGGTCACATCCTTGACTCGCGTGGCGTTGCGGTTCGAGTGGGTCATCATTGCGCGTGGCCAACGGTTCGCCGTATGGGCGTACCTGCGACAACCCGTGCCACGCCCTATATCTACAACGACCTTGATGACATTGAGGCACTGGTTGAGGGAGTTATTGCGGCCCGCGATTTCTACTGGGGATCTCGATGAGTGACGATCCGCTGCACCAGGAGATCATTCTGGATCACTATCGCAATCCCCGAGGGCGCGGGCTTCGCGCGCCGTTCGAGGTGCAGGTCCATCACGTCAATCCCACGTGCGGGGATGAGATTGATCTTCGAGTCCACCTCACGAAAGACGCCGACGGACGCGTGGTCGTCAGCGACGTGTCCTACGATGGGCAGGGTTGTTCGATTTCTCAGGCAAGCGCCAGCGTGCTGGCTGAACAGATCGTGGGACTGTCGCTAGGGGATGCACTCATGGTCCAGCAAGGTTTTAGCGAGCTTATGCAGTCTCGTGGCACCATGATGCCCGATGAGGACTTGCTGGGTGACGGAATTGCTTTTGCTGGGGTCTCCAAGTACCCAGCGCGAGTGAAGTGCGCACTGCTTGCCTGGATGGCATGGCGAGATGCGGTTAGTCAGGCAGTGGACAGCGTGGTCGAAGGGAAAACTGGTGAGTGAAACAGCGAGTGAATTGGTGTGGGAAGCGATGAAGGATGTCGTGGACCCCGAACTCGGCATTAACGTCGTCGATCTAGGTTTGGTCTACGACGTTCACGTCGACGACACGGTCGCGACCTTGGATATGACGTTGACCTCGGCTGCTTGCCCGTTGACCGACCAAATCGAAGATCAAACTCGGGCAGCCTTGAGCGGTGTGGTGAGTGACTACCGGATCAACTGGGTATGGATGCCGCCGTGGGGCCCAGACAAGATCACCGATGACGGTCGCGACATGTTGCGGGCGCTCGGCTTTAATCTCTAATGATCTCTGCTGCTGGTATTGAACTTCGAGCTGGAGCGGACGCACTCCTTGTAGACGGCTCACTTCGGATCGGTCCAGGTGACCGCGTCGGTCTCGTCGGGCGTAACGGGGCCGGCAAAACCACGCTCATGCGCACCTTGGCTGGTGAGACTCAGCCCGCGGCAGGACAGATCACGCGCTCCGGGACAGTGGGGTATCTCCCGCAGGATCCGCGTACGGGTGACCTCGAGATCACAGCGCGCGGCAGAATTCTGTCGGCTCGTGGTCTCGACGAGATCGTGGCTCGACTGCACACCGCGTCAGAGCGGATGGGGAGCACCTCGGGAGAAGCGCTGGACAAAGCCATGGCGCAATATGCCCGTGCGGAAGCTGAGTTCATGACTCTGGGCGGCTACGCCGTCGAGTCGGAGGCGGCAACAATTGCGGCAAGTGTCGGGCTCCCTGAGCGAGTCCTCGGCCAACCTCTTGGCACTTTGTCTGGCGGCCAACGTCGACGAGTTGAACTTGCCCGAATTCTCTTCAGCGGCGCAGACGTGCTCTTGCTGGATGAGCCGACTAACCACTTGGATGCTGACTCCATTGGCTGGTTGAGACGATTCCTTGGTGCCTACAAAGGTGGATTCATCGTCATCAGTCACGACACCGAACTCCTTGACGCAACTGTGAATCGGGTTATTCATCTTGACGCTACCCGGCAGGAACTAGACGCATACTCCATGGGCTGGAAGGCCTACCTGCAGCAGCGCGAAGTGGATGAAAGGCGACGCAAGCGCGAGCGCTCAAACGCCGAACGCCAAGCCAGCACCTTGCGCGAGCAAGCTGAACGCATGCGTGCCAAGGCGACAAAAGCAAAAGCAGCTCAATCGATGTTGAAGCGTGCAGACAGATTGGTTACGGGTCTAGAAGCTGAGCGTCGCAGCGATAAAGTGGCACGCCTGCGCTTTCCATCCCCGGCTCCTTGCGGCAAGACTCCATTGATGGCGAAGGGCTTGTCCAAGTCCTATGGCTCACAGGAAGTTTTCACTGACGTGGACTTGGCCATTGACAAGGGTTCCCGAGTGGTGGTTCTTGGTCTCAACGGAGCGGGCAAGACGACCCTGCTAAGGATGCTCGCCGATGTGGATCCTCCCGATACAGGGGAGCGCATTCTCGGACATGGAGCTCGAATTGGTTACTACGCACAGGAGCACGAGACTCTCGATCCCGAAGCGACTGTTCTTTCCAATATGTTGAGCAGTTCACCCGACATCGGCGAACTAGAAGCACGTCGCGTTTTGGGGTCCTTTCTATTTTCTGGTGACTCGGTCGTTAAGCCTGCAGGAGTTCTCTCTGGTGGTGAGAAGACTCGTCTGGCCTTGGCCATGCTGGTGGTGAGCAGTGCTAACGTCCTTTTGCTCGACGAGCCCACCAACAACTTGGATCCAGCAAGTCGCGAGGAGGTGCTTGGTGCCTTGCGTGGTTATGAGGGAGCAGTGGTGCTGGTCACCCACGATGAGGGAGCTGTGCGCGCCTTAGAGCCTGAGCGGGTGCTCCTTCTCCCCGATGGCGACGAAGACCTCTGGGGTCACGACTACTTAGATCTTGTTGAGTTAGCGTAAGACCTATGGACATCACCCTGCCCGAAGACTGCGGCCTTGCGGTCTCACGGGCGGCGGATGTAGTCACCATCAGTCTCAAAGACCCACAACGACGCAATCCGCAGACTCCCGCGACGTGGCTCGCTCTCACCAAAATCGCTGAATCTATTTCCCCAGAGATTGTCGCCGTGCTCATTACTGGAGCCGGTTGCTCTTTTAGCGCTGGACTCGATCGTCGGATGTTTTCTCCGGCAGGAATCCCCGGACAAGAGTCACTCGCCCACATCGCTCTTAGACCCGACGACGAGATTGACTCGGCAATTGCAGCATTTCAGGATGGATTTCGGGTGTTGCGGGCTATCCGACCCATCACGATCGCACTTGTTCAAGGGCATGCCGTGGGCGCGGGGTTCCAGCTCGCGCTTGCCGCGGATCTTATGGTCGTGGCTGACGACGTGGAACTCTCGATGCGCGAAGCCCAGTTCGGGTTGGTCCCCGATCTCACGGGAACGCACACGCTCGTCCGAGCGATGGGCTACAGCCAGGCCCTCGAGTTGTGTCTCACCGGTCGAGCCATGGGCGCTGCTGAAGCAGTGCAACGTGGTCTAGCCGTCGCCTCGGTCCCTTTAGACGACCTGATGGCCGCTGGTCAGCGGCTGATTTCTGCCATCCGCTTGACCAATGGTGCGGCGCTGGACATGAAACCACTGCTACTTAATGCTCAGACGGCGGATCCCCTGAGTCAACATTCAGCGGAGCGACTGGCGCAGGCTAAGCGACTTCGGGCCCTTCTCTCTGCATTGGATCACTAACAATGTCCCATGATTGGGCCGCCTACCGCGCTTTGACGCGCGACGCGTCTCTGAAGCGACGGAAGGTGGGCCGTGCGGTGGTGAAACGTGTTTTCCAGTACGCACGTCCGTACCGAACCCTCGTCATTCTCTTTCTGATCACTTTGGTGGCAGTTTCTTTGCTCACTGTTGGGCAACCGCTCCTGTTCCAGTGGATAGTGGATTCAGGTATTAGCGCGGGCAATGCCCGAGTAGTCACGATCGGTGCCATTCTGGTTGCGGTTCTAGCCATCGCGGACGCAGGTGTCGGCGTGATTGCTCGCTGGTTTTCATCTCGTATTGGTGAGGGCTTGATCTACGACTTACGGACCGAAGTGTTCTCTCATGTCCAAAAGCAATCGATCGCCTTCTTCACTCGTGCGCAGACGGGTGCTCTAGTTTCCCGTGTCAATAGTGATGTTATTGGTGCACAGCAAGCGTTTACGTCAACTCTCGGCGGAGTGGTCGGCAACGTTATTAGCGTGACGATTGTTCTCATCACCATGTTCATCTTGTCTTGGCAAATTACTCTCCTCGCCCTCATTCTTCTGCCCTTGTTTCTGTTGCCAGCGCGATGGATGGGTCGTCGGCTTCAGGCATTGACGCGTGAGCAAATGCAGTTGAACGCTGAGTTGAGCACCCAGATGACAGAACGCTTTAATGTCGCTGGCGCTCTGCTAGTTAAACTCTTTGGTCGCCCCCACGATGAGGACGCGAACTATCGGGGGAGAGCGAGTCGCGTTCGCGACATCGGCATTTCGATTGCGATGGCAAACCGCTGGTTCTTCACGGCTTTGATTTTGGTGGCTGCCTTGGCCACAGCTATCACCTACGGTGTCGGCGGCAATTTTGTAGTGATGGGCACCTTGAGCCTTGGCACACTCTTGGCACTTGTGGCACTTTTAGGGCAGCTCTATGGCCCCCTGACGGCGCTTTCCAATGTTCGAGTGGACGTCATGACCGCCTTAGTGAGTTTTGAGCGTGTGTTCGAGGTGCTCGATCTCAAACCCCTTGTTGTGGAGAGTCCCACTGCAATTTCGGCTCCCTCGGGTCCGCTCTCGATTGAGTTTTCCGACGTCACCTTTCGGTATCCCACCGCCGAAGAAGTGTCGCTCGCATCGCTGGAGTCCATTGCGCGTCCGGAGTCGGTCAGGTCTCATGACCTGATCCTGCGCGGGGTGTCATTCCGCGTGGAGCCGGGCCAACTGGTCGCATTGGTAGGCCCGTCAGGTGCGGGCAAGACCACCATCACCTCTCTGGTTCCGCGACTGTACGACCCCACTGCGGGTCAGGTGAAACTCGGCGGTGTGGATATCAAGGATTTGACATTGGACTCTGTCCACGCCGCCGTCGGCATGGTGACGCAGGACGCCCACATGTTCCACGACACTATTCGGGCGAACCTTCAATACGCGCGACCGGAAGCGACTGATGCGGACATTCGGGCGGCATGCGAAGCTGCCCAAATTCAAGATCTCGTCAGCGCGCTTCCCGATGGCTTGGACACGGTCGTCGGTGATCGCGGGCATCGACTCTCCGGCGGAGAGAAGCAGCGCTTGGCGTTGGCACGGTTGCTTCTGAAGTCTCCTGCCATTGTCGTACTTGATGAGGCCACCGCACATCTGGACTCCGAGAGCGAATATGCGGTGCAGAAAGCCCTTGAGGTTGCGCTGGTGGGTCGTACTTCGTTGGTCATCGCCCACCGCCTGTCTACTGTGCGCAATGCCGACCTCATCTTGGTCATCGATGAGGGCCGCGTCGTAGAGTCTGGGACTCACGAAGAGCTATTGACGGCTCAGGGTGTCTACTCGGATCTGTACCAAACTCAGTTTCGCTGATCAGCTTCCGCCGACTCCTCTGTACGCGCTTCACGGCGCAGGAAAAAGAACCATCCGACGAGCCCTACCCCAGCGAATAAGAGCCATTGGACAGCGTAAGAAATGTTTTGGTTATCGT
>JBIHZU010000099.1:0-6471 GCA_044240285.1 Candidatus Nanopelagicales bacterium
ACGCTTTCACCTCAGTGTCACAAAACTATGCATTCACTGGCACCGTACGCATCACTGCTTAATTCGACCATCCACCAGCTCAATCACGCGCGTGGCGATGTCTGCGACGTCGACTGGGTCATGAGTCACCACGATCGTGACTCGGTCTGCGGCATCCTTAGCGATGGACGCCCGCACAACGGGCCGTACATCTGCGTCTAGGGCGCTGAAGGGCTCATCGAGAAGTAGCAGTTTCGGGGCGCCCATCTGTGCGCGAGCTAGTGCGACTCGCTGGGACTGGCCGCCGGAGAGAGCGGCGGGGCGCTGCTTCGCTAGGTCAGCCAAGCCGAAGTGTTCCAGTTGTACGCGAGCCTGCGCCCGTGACTCTTGTGTGGAAGCACCGCGATTGCGCAAGGGGAATGCCACATTGTCGAGGACGCTCATGTGTTCAAAGAGCACGTAGTCCTGAAACACCATCCCGATGCCGCGATATTCGGGAGCGATGAAGACATTGAGGCTTGGCTCATCCCACACCTGATCACCGAAGCGGATATGCCCGGAGTCGATGGGTGCCATGCCCGTGATGCAACGAAGCAACGTCGTCTTGCCCGCGCCGTTGGGGCCGAGGAGTGCGATGACTTCACCGGGTTGGGCGGTGAGTTCGACGTGTAGGTCAAGACTGCCCAAGGTGAGTGTCACGTGTATGTCGAGGGCGTTCATGACAGCCGCCTGAAGTAGCGATCGCGAAGGGCAAAGAGCACAAATGCGCATACGAGCAGCAGCACAACCGAGAGCGCGATAGCCGCGTCACGATTGGTCTCCAGAGCCGAGTAGACCGCGAGCGGCAGAGTCTGCGTGACTCCGGGGAAGTTGCCCGCGAAGGTGACGGTGGCGCCGAACTCCCCCAGCGCGCGTGCCCAGCACAGCACCGCACCAGCGATGAGCGAAGGAAGGACCAACGGCAGGGTCACCCGCCGCATGATCACCCAGCGCGAAGCACCCATTACGGCCGCGGCCTCTTCGAACTTCGGTTGTAGTCCGCGCAATGCGGCTTCCACCGTGATGATCAAGAACGGCATCGCGACAAACGCTTCGGCGATGATGACGCCCCAGGTCGTGAAAGGGAATTGAATACCGGTCCAGTCATAGATCGGCCCGCCGATGATGCCGCGACGTCCGAAAGCGATCAACAAGGCAACACCGCCAACGACCGGCGGAAGCACGAGCGGCAGCAGCACGATGGCACGAATCCACGTCGCATGCCGAACCCGCGCGAGTGCCCACGCGATAGGCACACCCAACACGATGCAGATCGCAGTCGCTGCTAGCGACGTCACCAAAGACAAACGCAAGGCGAGCAGGCTTTCCGGGGCCGTGAGCAGTTCGGGCATACGGGTCCACGGGGCTCGCAACAGCAGTCCGAGGATGGGGATCGCAAGGAAGAGCAACCCGATGGCTGCCATGACGAGAACAGCGACGGGCACTCTTCGGGCGCTACGCCTTGCCAAAGCCGTACTTTGCCAAGATGGCTTGGCCCTCGGGACCCGCGACGAAGGCAGCGAATTGCGCGGCGAATGGATTCGTCGACTCAGCCAAGGCTGCAATGGGATACGTCGAAGTCACGTTGACGTCCGTGGGGATCTCCACGCCCGTCACCTTGTCGCCGGAGACGAGTACATCTGTCACGTAGACAACACCCGCATCGACTTCATCGGCAATCACCTTTGCCAGCACAGACTTCACATCGGGTTCGCGAGTCACCGGCGTGACGGTGATGGATGCATTGGCAAAGAGGGCGACGGCGTCCACACCGCAGGGCACCTGCGCAGCGCACACAGCAACCTTGATGCTGGACTTCGCAAGGTCTGAGATAGAACTGATGTTGGCTGGATTGCCGGCCGGCGTTGCGATCTGCATGATGTTGGTTGCGAAGTTGACCGGATCAGCAGCCAGCTGCGCATCAACGACCTCTTGCATGATTGCCGTGTCAGCACTCGCGAAGACATCCACGTCTGCGCCTTGGGCGATCTGCTCGGCGAGCGCACTGCTGCCGCCGAAGTTAAAAGTTATTGACGCGTCGGAGTGCGTTGCCTCGAAAGCCTTGCCCATCTCCGTGAAGGCACCAGTCAACGACGACGCAGCTGAGACCTTGAGAGTCGGCACGGACGTGGATCCGCCTGACGAACACGCTGTAAGGCCCAACGCGATCAAGACGACCACTGCAATTCGCATTACTTCTCCACGATTTCGATCACGACGTTCGTCGATTTGATGGAGGCAATGGCCGGAACGCCGGGCTCAAGACCGAGCTCATCGGCGGCTTCACGGCTCATCAAAGACACAAACCGGTGCGGCCCAGACTGAATCTCGACCTGGGCCATGACCGTGTCGCGGACGACTCTGGTCACGATGCCTGCGAAGCGGTTGCGGGCAGACTGCGCCACGATCGGCCCCACGGGGGCAGCGGGGCTGAGCTCGCGCATGAGTGCGGCGACCGATGAAGCCTCGACGGTGGCTCGACCACCCTCCTCAGGGCCAGCCAGGAGGCGACCCGCCTCGACCCAGCGACGAACGGTGTCGTCACTGACGGAAAGGAGTTCGGCGGCTTGAGAAACCCGCAATTGCGTCACAAAGACAAGATTAGTACCGCATCCGCGTCTGCGCAACTGGCAAGATGCTCGCTGACAGGCGGTAGTCGTCCTCTGACCAGACTCTCGCACGAGCACTGACTCGCACGACATAGCGTCCCGCCGGGATCCGCGCGCTGATCTCTGCGTTACCGAAGGGGGTACTTCGGGCAATGAGGCGCCCATCGGAACGCAGGAGCGCGAGGTCATAGCCGGCCGGAAGGTTCGACAGCGTCATCGTGACGCGCGATGTCGTGGCCACGCTGAACGCCCAGAAGTCGCGGTCGGATGCGGAGTGCAGCAGTTCATTCACGTCTGCGAGGTTCCATGGTGTCGCCGTGGACACAGCATCGCTTGCTTGGTCAAGAACGGCTCGACCAAGGGGGCGCAGGAAAACAGCGACGTGGTACGGGTAGTTCGACACCTCACGTGCAGAGGAACGCACCCGGACGACGTACGTTCCCGGGAAAAGCCACGCCGACGTCAACTCATCGGTGTTGCCTGCTTTGTTGCTGCGACCCACGACGGTCCCATCAGCACGGAAGAGGGCGAGATCGAGATTGGCGTTCAACTGCGTCAGGTAGACATCGGCACGGCTGAGCGCCTCGACGTTGAAGGACCAGAAATCGACGTCTGTCGCAGTGTCGATGCGATCATCGGCCGCGAGGCTCGGTCCCATCGGCGTCGCGGTATCAAAGGTGTTGCCACCGAGATCGGGTGGCGTGACACGACTCGCGGCGAACTCCAAGACGTAGGGCAATGTGTCGCTATAGGCACCGCTGTAACCAAACACGTGCACGTAGTACGTGCCCGCCGTGAGTTGGATCGCGATGCTTTCTGACTGCGTCCCAGCTCGGACACCCGAAGCAAGCGTTGTACCGTTCGCGTGCATCAGGCGGATGTCAAAGTCTGCGGGAAGTTCGGAGAGATTGAGCACGATGTCGTAGGTCGAATCTAGGGAAAACGTGTAGAAGTCCTGATCATTCACGGTGATGTAGTCGCTCACCGTGCCCGGCTCGAGCTCGGTAGCAGTCCCTTGGGTGTCTCCACCGAGGTCCGTTGGTTCGGGCGTGGGCGGGGGCGGCGGTGGGGGTGGCGGAACGAAGGTAGGAATGAATTCCACCGCAAGGTGATAGGCCTGCGTCTCGCTGAAGGCGCCGGCATAGGGGCTCACCCGGATGTAGTAGCGCCCAGCTGCGGCCGCGTACGTAATCGAGTCGTTGTTCTGGCTCCCATTGATCGACTCCGCCACCAATTGGTTGAGGTCGTTATAGACGTGAAGGTCATAGTCACCCGGGAGGTTGCTGATGGTGACCGTCAACGTGCCGGAGGTAGCAAGAGTCGTCGTCCACCAGTCGATGTCGGACGCAACGTCGATGTATTCGTCAAGCTCTGCGGCCGGAATCGCCGTCGCGGTCGCAAAGGTGTCACCCGCCGCATCGAAGCGAGCAAGTGTTGTGACAGACACCGCGGTGGAAGGAGGTGACGATGTCACTGAGCCAATACTGCGCACCGTGACGGAGTACGTCGAGGATGCCGTGAGGCCCGAGAGCGTGCACGTGGGAGTGCCCACTGCCGAGGTGCACGTGACACCACCCGGAGTTGCCGTGACTTGATAGGAGGTCACACCGGTCGTGGGTGTGGGCTCTTGCCACGACACGTCAACCCGGTTGGCGGTACGAGCGGTCGCAGTGACCGCGGTGGGTGTGGGAAGCGTGGTCTCGCCGCTGCCAAGAGCATCTAGCGCCCCGACCGGATCAACGAGACCGGCGCCAAAGTCCTGATCGACTCCGGCGGGCCCCAAGTCATCGGCGGTCGACAGCAACAGATCGGGGACATTGACCACCACGCTGAGAGCGCGCGCACGAGACAACACCAGCGCTGCGGCAGCCGACACATAGGGCGTGGCCATCGAAGTGCCACTCCACGACGCGTAACCGTTTGGCAACGTCGAGTAAATCGCGGTGCCAGGGGCTGCGATATCGATGTATCCACCGCGATTGGAATAGGAAGCGATCAGATTGTCGGACTGCGTGGCACTCACCGCGAGGACACCAGGAAATACACCCGGGTAGGCAACCGGCGAACCACTAGAGCGCTCATTGCCGGCAGCTGCGATCACTGTCACACCACGGGAGATGGCGTAGGCAACCGCAACACCTTGCCCAGAGTCGTAGCCGCCACCAAGACTCAGAGAAATGATGTCGGCACCGCGGTCAGCGGCCCAAATGATCCCGTTGGACACCGCGGAGGAGTAGCCACTACCCCTGTCGTCAAGCACCTTGATGGGCATGATCGTGACATCGGGAGCGAGCCCGGCCACGCCCAGTGCGTTATTGGGTGTTGCAGCAATGATGCCGGCGACGTGTGTGCCGTGACCGTGACCGTCATTGCGACCGTCGCCTTCCGGCAGAGTAAAGTCCTTACCGGCAACAAACGAGCCGGTGAGATCTGGGTGTGCGGCGACACCTGTGTCGATGACTGCGACAGTGACTCCTGCGCCGCGCGAACGAGTCCACGCGGACTCAGCCTGCAAGCGATCAAGCGCCCATTGCTGAGGTCGCAGGGTGTCGTTGCTTATGCGCGTAGTGCGCACTGGATCGAGGTACTGCTGACGCGTCTCGGTCTCGATGGCCACGAGTGTCGGATTCTTCTGCGCAGCGGCGACTCGCGCGACTGCCTTGCTGCGCGTGGATTCGTTCCATACGCGCACCACCGGATGACCACCACGAGCGAAGACGGCCACGACTCTGGCTCCACGAGCCGAGCGTTGGAGGCCGACCACAGCAGCGGGGTCCATGCGGGTGGAGGCCTGCGGAGTGCTCCACGTCGGAGCGGTCGCAGCTGGCGGAACAGGTGTGGCGGTGGCGGCTTGAGCAGGCGTGAGACCAGCCGCGAAAGAGAGCCCGACGACCGGCGCTACGAGAAGAGCCAGCCGCCGCAACATCATGGCGTAATCGTAGCCTGAACATGGGCGTCTTCGGTCCTTGTGCGCTTGAGCTCGAAGAACCCAGGTGTGCCCGCCACGAGGAGCGTGCCGTCCCATAGGCGCCCAGCGGCCTCACCCGAGGGCACGCGACTGATCACAGGGCCAAAAAAGGCGATCTGCTCGCCATCAGGGCCGGGCACGTGAATGACTGGTGTGCCGACGTCCATGCCCACGGGGTCCATGCCCTCATGGTGGGAGATCCGGAGCTCGTCGTCATAGGTATCCGTATGGGCCGCTTCGGCAAGGTCGGCTGGGAGCCCGACCTCAGCGAGGGCCTCAGCGATGACTGTCGGGTAGTCCCGGCTGCCCGTACCGTGGAATCGGGTTCCCATCGCGGTGTACAGGCCACCTACGCAATCCTCGCCATGAGCCAGCCGTGCGGCAGTCACGACCCGCACCGGCCCCCACGCAGGCTTCAACTTGTCGACATATTCCTGAGGTAGGTCACGCCCCTCGTTGAGCACCGACAGCGACATCACGTGCCACGACACCTCAATGTCTCGCACCTTCTGCACCTCTAACACCCAGCGCGAGGTCTGCCACGCCCAAGGGCAGATGGGATCGAACCAGAAGTCGACGCTTGTCATCTCTCGATCGTACTCCGGCCATTCATGGCAGGATTCGACCCATGTCCAACATCACTCGCGCCGAGGCTGCTGCCCGCGCTGCCATGCTCCGCTCACAGTCCTATGAGGTCACCCTCGATCTCACCCGTGGAGCCGAGGTGTTTGGCATGCAGACGCGGGCGACCTTCGAGTGTGTGACGCCGGGGGCTTCGTCGTGGATTGACCTCATCGCACCCACCTTGCACTCTGCAACTCTCAATGGTGTGGCCCTCGATGTGTCGACCTTTGACGGCTCCCGCATCCCGCTGTC
>JBIHZU010000100.1:0-6464 GCA_044240285.1 Candidatus Nanopelagicales bacterium
CGCCAGTGCACTGTCCGATGGCGAATATGCACAATCGAACCGACCGGCTTCATGATCGCGCTAGCGACAACGTCGGAGGACACGGCCGCTGTCGGTGAGACCCCGAATAGCAGGACGAGCATCGGGGTGACGAGTGCAGCACCACCCATGCCGGTCAAGCCGACCATCACGCCAGCAACAAGCCCACCGAGGGAGAGTCCGGGGTTCCACCAACCGAAATCCACGTGGCCTCCAAAGTCCTATTGTCTACCAGTTAGGTAGAGAATACCATGGATTTCTATCGCCAGGCTGCAGGATTCGTCGTTAGGGCGCGCGCCCTGCTCAGGGTTGATGTTGGCGTACCGTGTCCGCATGCCACAGATTGAGTACGTCACCGTCGCCAACCACGCTGAAGCAGTCAATGGGCTGCTGTACCTGCAGGGCGCTGGCCTCTCGCAGATAGTGCAGCCGATCGACGCAGCCGGGCAGCCGGGCGTCGTACACGTCGGCATTGGCGTCTCCTTGGTCGTCGGCTGGAACGAGACTAATGAGACGTTCCCGTTGACACTGACGGTTGAGCATGAGGATGGGGAGACCATCGTCACCATTGAGGCGCCCATTGAGACCGGACGTCCCGCGGGCCTTCCCCCGGGCAGTGATCAGCGCAGTGTGCTTGCTGTGAGCGGTGAAGTTCAGTTTGTACGTCCGGGTGGTTATCGCGTGCGAGCACGCTTGGAGTCACAGGAGAGTTCAGTGACTTTCCGAGTCCTTCGACCCAGCGCCCCGCCCACTGGTGGACCGGCAGACTTTCACTTGCCCCCAATGGGTTAGGCCCGTTACAAGGCGCGTCGTGACTTCATGTCGGCGACGACGTACTCGGCGACCGCAAGCGAACTGGTCCAGCCCGGCGATACTGCGTTGAGAATGTGCGTCGACTCTTTGTCGCCACGAACGACGAAGTCCATCTCTAACCGACGTGTTGGCACATGAAGGAGCTGAGCGCGAACCCCGGGCCGCCCCTTCTCACGAAAATCCTTTTGATCGATGGTAGGAATAAGCGCACGCGCACGCGCCACCATCACCCGACGCGAGAGTTTTGGGAACTCAGATGCAAACAGCCCCACAACATCGTGGTCCTTCGATCTCAAAAAGTCCGGGTAAGCACGCAGGATGTCCGCGGTGTCTTGCGGACTGAAGCCGTGACCTCCGCCGTAACTCTCGCGCCATAGTGCCGGAATTGCGGTAGGACCGATCTTCACTCGGCCTTCGACTGTCACGGTCGCATGAACACCCAGAAAGGGATTTCGAGAATCCGGAACCGGATAGACGTGGCGTTGTAGTCGTCCGGGGGCCCAGTTGGCGTACCAGTACAAACCCACAAATGGCAGCATCACGTAGTCGTCGCACATATCGAACCAACGCGCGACGCGATCTGCCTGCAAACCTGCGGCATTGATCACGTGCTTGGCCTGCAGGCGATCGCGACCAAGAGCAAGTAGACCGGGGCCTCCGCCAGTTGCCGCGCTCCCCATGCGTACCTCACCACCACGCTCGCGTACGCGATCAGCCAGTGCAGTCACCACGCCTGCGGGCGAAGCGACAGAAGTCGTCGGGGACCACAGCGCACGATCGACCGTCCTTGCGAGTGGTTCGAGGCGACGAAGTTCGTCTTCACTCACCAACTCCGTTGGCACATCATTAAGTTGCGCACGTGCATGCAGAGCATCGAGTGCCTCAAGTTGAGTTGCGTCTGTAGCCACCACAACCTTGCCGCAGCCGCGCACCGGAATTGCTCGCTCGGCACAGAATTCATGCAGTAGCACATTGCCGCGTCTAGTCAGTTGCGCCTTAAGCGAGTCGGGCGCATAGTAAAAGCCAGAATGAATGACGCCAGAGTTTCGACCCGACGCATGAGCCGCCAACTCGGTTTCTTTGTCGAGAACAACTACTTTTGCATCGGGCGCGACCGCAAGAATGGCATCAGCGATTGCGAGGCCGATTACGCCACCACCCACAATGGCAAAATCACATGAAGTCATCAACGACCTAACTAAAAGGTGGTCGCGCGTCGAGTCGGACGGACACGCGGCCCGCACGGCGCCAGGCTCGTGCGACGAGATCGCTGTCCTCAGGAGTGACGAGATTGCCCATGACTCGCAATGCGACGGTCATCAGCATCTTGGATCGCATGCCCACCGGTCCGAGAGTGGGCAATAGATGCGGCACAGTGATCAATCCGGCCAACCGCCGCGCTATCGAAAAAGCCTCACCGTAGGTATCCCGAAGAAGCGCGGGCCAGAGCGCAGACAGATCTGCATCAGAGCGATCAGCGAGTAACTCGGCTGCCATTCGGCCAGTTTCGAGGCCATAGTCAATACCTTCGCCATTGAGCGGATTAACGCAGCCGGCCGCATCGCCGATCAAGACCCAGTTGGGTCCGGCCACTCCAGAGACTGCACCGCCCATCGGCAAGAGCGCAGACGCTGGCGCTTGTACCTCGCCAGTGAACTGCCACTCCTCGCGCTGAGATTCGGCGTAGTAGGTCAAGAGCTGACGCAGATTGATGTCGGCTGGGCGCTTATTGGTGGCTAACGTCCCCACGCCAACATTGACTGTGCCATCTGCGAGCGGAAAAACCCAGCCATAACCCGAAAGAATCTTGTTGTTGTCACCGCGCAACTCAAGGTGCGAAGAAATCCACTCGTCATCGCTACGCCCTGACGCGATGTAGCCGCGAGCGGCGACACCGTAGGCGGTGTCACGGTGCCATTCGCGGCCAAGCTTTCGACCCAACTGCGAGCGAGCACCATCGGCGACGACAAGACGCTGACAACGAATCGTGCGCATCTCGCCAGTGGATGTACGGAACGTGACATCACTGACGCGGCCGCCATAGGAATGTGAGACCGAGACTGCACGATGACCATCAAGGGGCTGCGCTCC
Organism: Candidatus Nanopelagicales bacterium; assembly: GCA_044240285.1. Taxonomy (GTDB): domain Bacteria; phylum Actinomycetota; class Actinomycetes; order S36-B12; family S36-B12; genus CAINMH01. Next base: position 2,923 of record JBIHZU010000100.1, read on the forward strand.
TGAAGCGAGCGCAACATTGCGCAGCTCGTTATCGAGGGCGAGGCGCGGTGAAGCCGAACCATAATCTGGGAGTGAACCACCGGGCCACGGGAGATAAAGCAACTGACCAAATCCCGCTGCTCGTAGCCCACGATTGCGCACACGAGCCGTTAACCACTCGGCAAGGCCAAGATCACGCATCTGGCCGATGGCTCGGGGAGTAAGACCATCTCCACAGGGCTTATCGCGCGGAAACTGCTCCGCATCAGCGAGAAGTACGTCGAGCCCGGCGCGGCCGGCCCAAGCGGCAGCGGCCGAACCCGCTGGCCCTGCCCCAACAACGAGGACATCGCACGAGGAAGAGGGCTCAGACATAACTCCCCTATCTTCCCCGGCTCTGGCTCAACGCGCGAATCCGGGCTCTTGGGCAAAAGGAACGGCCGCCCACCAGGGAGCGGCCGTTCCTTTTGTATTCGAGATTAGCTGGTCGAAAAACGCCCCGTCGCAGCCATGATGATCCAGACGATCCACGACAGGACCAACAGCGCCCACGTGATGATGACAAAGATCTTGGCGGTGTTGGAGGCTCGTTCTGCTCCTGCCATGTCGCCGCTGGCGATGCACTGACGAACCTTGTTGGCATTCACGATGCCGAGGATGCCCGTGACGAGCGTGATGCAACCGCAGGCACCCAAGATCGTGCCGACGATGGCTAGAACGAAGTAATCCTTCGGCGCACCTGCCGGACGACCCGCTGCTCCACCAGACATGGGCGGGGGCACTGGCGGGCCGGACGGGGGCGGGGGCGGCGGGGGCGGTGGGGTCATGTCGGACACGTTGAGATCTCCAGTCGTGAGCGCACCGGCGCGGTGCTGTGGCTTCACCCTAGCGAGGGCCACCGCCTAGGGAGCACAAATCCGCACGTTTTTCTCAGGTCCCTTGCGCACCGAGGGGCAGCGTGACCGTAAAGGTTGTGCCCACGCCAAGTTCTGACTCCACCGAGACTGTGCCGCCGTGGGCTACGACGAGCGACCGCACGATCGCTAGACCGAGGCCCGTGCCACCCGCATCACGGCTTCGAGATTCGTCGGCGCGATAAAAGCGCTCGAACACGCGGTGCACCGTGTCCGGATCCATGCCTACTCCGGTGTCGGCGACAGTCACGACCGCCGTGCAATCACCTGGTGTGCGAACTCCTGCAATCACCCGGGCACCGTCACCTGAATGACGAATTGAATTTGCTAGCAAATTGTCGAGAACCTGCCTAAGTCGCGTTGCATCACCCAATACCACGGGGGGGCCAGCAGCAAGATCCACCTCGAGCGCAATCGGCCAATCTGGCGAAGTGACGCGGGCCGCTTGCACTGCTTCGGTTACGACTGCGAGTACATCAACTGGGGCCATCGATAACGGGCGTTGCTGATCAAGTCGGGCCAGCATTAACAGATCCTCGACGAGCACTCCCATCCGCTGCGCTTCACCCTCAATGCGATTCATTACGCCATCAACATCAGCGGCGGCGCCTTGGCGATAGAGCTCCGCAAATCCGCGGATCGTTGTCAACGGTGTGCGCAACTCATGACTTGCGTCTGCGACAAAGCGACGCATGCGTTCCTCTGAAGCGCGCGCCTGCGCTTCGGACTCCTGTTGCGCGCCGAATGACTCTTCGATGCGATCCACCATTGTGTTAAAGGCGAGGGCAAGTTGTCCGGTCTCTGTGGCAACGTTGCCAACCGGTACACGGCGTGACAGGTCACCGAGCGATACATCTTTAGAGATATTGACCGCCGCCTCTTCGACCTCGCGAAGAGGTCGCAAGGTACGGCGTACGAGGAAGTACCCGATCACTGCTGCAGCGATAAGCACAATGGCTCCGATTACGGTCTGCAAGAGGAGCAGTCGACCCACCGTCTCCGCAACGTCGGCCAGACTCACCGCAATAGCGATAGAGCCAGACCGGTCCCGCAAAGGCGCAACGATGACCCGCCAGTCCGCTTCGTTGGATTTCACTGTGAATGGCTGATTGCCTTGAGCTTGCACCTGTGCGAGCGACCAGGCCGGAATCTGCGGAGTTCCGCCCTTGCCGGGGCTGCTCATCACCACAGTGTTTGCCCCCGAAGCATCAGAGACACTGATGTAGTACTCACGCGGCGGAAGATCACGATCGTCATCCATCGGACGAGATGGTCCAGGGCCACGTCCCTCTTGATAGATGCCATTCAGTGCATCGACGAGTTGTACATCAACGCGCTCCAGCAAGTAACCGCGCAACAACGCCACAGACGTAGCACCTGCTGTGATCAAGCCAGCGGCAACTAGCACCACCACGGTGATGGCGAGTGACACTCTCAGCGGGAAAGACTTCACGCGATCAGCCCTTCGGCTGGCGCAGTACGTAGCCAACTCCGCGAACTGTGTGCAAGAGACGGGGCTCAGTCGTGTCGATTTTGCGACGCAAGTAGGAGATGTATGACTCAACGACGGTTGCCTCGCCACCAAAGTCGTAGTGCCACACATTGTCGAGAATCTGTGCCTTGCTCAGCACGCGACCCGCGTTTTCCATGAGATAGCGCAGAAGCTTGAACTCTGTGGGTGATAGTTCAACAGGTTCACCTGCCTTGACGACCTCATGTGCATCCTCGTCCATCTCGATGTCTGCAAATGTTCGGATGTTGGCAGGTGCGACCTCGATCTCATGACCCCTACGGCGCAGGACCACGCGAATACGCGCAAGCACCTCTCCGAGACTGAACGGCTTGGTGATGTAGTCGTCTCCCCCCATCGTCAGACCAGCGATGCGATCTTCGACTGCATCTTTCGCGGTCAAGAACAAGACGGGCGTCGTGATGCCTTCTGCGCGCATACGGCGCAACACCTCGAAGCCGTCCATCGCGGGCATCATCACGTCCAGCAACACAAGGTCGGGTGCCTCGTCCTTGACCAGCCGGAGAGCGTCCTTGCCCCTGCTTGCGCTGATCACGTCAAAGCCCGCGTACTTGAGGCTGGCGGTGAGGAGTTCAACGATGCTGGCCTCGTCGTCCACGACGAGGAGACGGGCTTCTGCTGTGGTCATGCTCCTATCCTGCTGAGCGAACCTGTGAGATTCCTGGGAATTGCCTGAAAAGCACGTCGGGGTCCAGCAGGGGGGGGTCATGAACGCATGGTCAACGTTCAGGCAGGGTAAGAGGTGGTCCACAAGGGGCCCAAGGAGATGCATTGTGCCCCCCATATGTGTGACCCTGTTCTCTAGCACCCAGCCATGGAGGAACCTTGAAACGCCGCCTGACCGTCATCATCACAGCCGTTGGCTGTGCCGGTGCGCTCGTGGTGCCGGCTGCTGGCTCCACAACCGGGTTAGCCGTGGCTGCAAGCAGCGACTCGGTCTCGACTAATTCAGGGTGCGCAGCTGTCCCCGCTCTGCGTTCTTCCGCGATAAAGACCAGGCGCCATCTCGCACCAGATACGTCATTAACAATCTGGTCTGATCCGGTGTCCTCATCAAATTGGTGGGGCAAACGTCAGTTGAAGGTGTCGCTCGTCAAGTCCAATCTGGCAACCACGGC